>JAFUTM010000254.1 GCA_017484235.1 Selenomonadaceae bacterium | reverse complement strand
TAAACTGGCTGACATTAGCAGATAAATTTGCGTCTGACGGCGATCCGCGTGCAATGCGAGCCTGCGCCTGTGAACTCTTTGAGCTGGATAAGACCGCCGCTGACGGACCAGCCATAATGGCAGAGGCCGCATTATATCTTGGCAAGTATGACGAAGCCGAACATATGGCACAGGACGCGCTTTTATTGGAACCTAACCACCAGCGCGGACGACTAATCTTAGGCGCAGTTGCTGCTGAAAAATTTGAACTAAAAGAAGAACTTAAAATTTTACGCGGCGTTATAAAAGAAATAAAAAAAGCTATTAATACTTTTGACCGATTTTTACAGAATCATCGTCGGAAATTCGCTTTCAATCGTATAGAAAAAACGCCCAAAGATATTGAACTGCAGACGGAGACAGAAACTCAGATTGCGTTGATGCAAAATTTATTGTTTAAGGCGCTGAGCTGGATATCCAACGGCTTATATCTTGCAGGTGAGCCGGAGGCTGCTGCCGATTCACTTTTTGAGGCGAGTGATTTAACTGATAACAATGAACGTGCCGCTGAATTATATGGTAAGCATTTGTTTTTACGCAATTATCGCGACCTTGCACCGGCTTACGGCAAAGAACTTGCAAAAAAGTATCAAGAATTTTTCGTTGATGTGACACCATATAATCACGATAAAGTTAAGCGCGTTGTAGATAAGAAGCTGAGGATTGGATACGTGTCGCCGGACTTTCGACAGCACGCCGTTGCCAATTTTATCCTTCCATTTCTGCGTGACTTTGACGCTGAAAATTTTTCGGTAACGTGTTATCAAACCAGTAAGAAAGATGCTGTAACTGAGCGGCTCAAGCGGCATCACGTATCGTGGAAAGATTTAAGCGGCCGGTCACCGCGCACGGCGGCAAGATTAATCGCTGAAGATCACGTTGATATTTTGGTAGATTTATCTGGTCACAGTCAAAATAGCTGCCTGCCGATTATGGTGTATAAACCTGCGCCGGTTCAAGTGAGCGCAATTGGTTACACCGCTACAACTGGACTTGCTGAGATAGATTTCTTTTTGTCAGATAAAATCTGCCTGCCGGAAAAAGAACAGCCTGCCGGATTTACCGAAAAAATTCTGCGAACAGAGCATTGTCACTTATGCTACGCGCCTGGCATCGTTCGCGATATGCCACCTGCCGGTATCCAGGCACCAATGCTGCAGAATGAATATATAACTTATGGCAGTTTTAATAATTTTGCCAAAGTTACCGACGAAGTATTATATTTGTGGCGTGCCATTTTAGAACAGGTTCGCGATTCCATTTTAGTGATAAAAAGTAAAGTCTGCAGTATTCAATCCGGCCGTGAAATTGTTTTGGAACGCCTCAAAAAGATGAGCTTTCCGCTTAATAGAGTTGAGCTGCGCCCTTACAGTCCAGATTATCTTGAGCAATATCGTGAGATTGACGTTGCACTTGATACATTTCCGTATAATGGCGGACTTACGACTTGTGAGGCACTTTATATGGGTGTGCCCGTTGTCACTCTCAGAGGCAAAAGTCACGGCTCAAGATTTGGCGCAAGCATTATGACAAGTGCTGACCTCAACGAATTAGTGGCGCAAAATGGAATGGAATACGTAAAAAAAGCCGTCCAGCTTGGGCGGCGTAAAGAGTTAATCGCAGGCTATCACGCAGGTTTACGTGAACATTTACTAAAATCTGCACTTATGGACAGCCGTCAATATATGAAAGAAATTGAGGCTTGCTATCACGATGCGTGGAAAAATTATTTTTGTAAAACTAAGATTCGTAAGCGCCCACGCATATTTAATGTGTCAACAATTTCTGATTAGTAAAAGCGTTAAATCGCGTTCCATATGGAAGCAATGACGAGTGACGGAAGCAGATTCGCCACTCTGATTTTTTGTCCGAACATCAAATTCACTCCGACACAAAATATTAAAATATTTCCGATGTATGATAAATTATTGAGTGATGTATCGTTCATTAATGGCTGCAGAAAGCCGGCAAGCAGTGTTATTGTGCCTTGAAATAATCCGACAGATACGGCAGAAAATATGCAACCCTTACCGAGCGAAGCAGTCATAACCAGAATTATGATTAAATCCAAGACTGCCTTTGCATATAGAATGGTATAGTTATTCATCAGACTATCTTCAATGGCGCCGATTATTGCCATTGCACCAATGCAGACCGTAAGCGACGCCGTAACGAAACCGTCAACAAATTTAGTATCTCCGTCGTTGCCGGATTTTGACCTCAGCCATATGCCAAAACGTTCCATATGACCGTCAATATCGATGATTTCACCAATTATGCCGCCAATAGTTAAACTTGCAATCATCATCATAATGCCAATAGTCTCAACTGAACCGTCTGGATTGATTGTCAGCATCTTGCTCAGCGTACCGCTAATACCAATAAAAATAACAGCGACTGCGCAGCTCATTTGCAGTGTGGTCTGCAACTTTTTCGTCAATAAGCGACCACTAATTAAACCTACGATTCCACCTATTATGATTCCAATTACATTTACAACCGTTCCAAAACCGGCAAAAACCATATAATCACCTGATAAAATAAACAATGCTTAATTAATGCGCAATTCGTAATTCTTAATTCTTAATTTAAAAATCGCGAGCGTGATGCGAGCGCCTTCCCGAGCGCTACTGAGCGTGATGCGAAGTTAGCGAGGCGGTTCTTTGCTTCTTTCTTACCGCTAAGAAAGAAGTTTCAACCTTAAAAAGATTTAAGCTCAGTCACAACCATAAACAAGAAGTTTCAAATTAAGAAAAATCAAATTAACAATAGACATTAAATTCATTATTTAAATTCCACAAACTCGTTTATGTTTGCACCGCCTTTGGTCATCGGCTCAACAAAACTGCGCCAAACGTTAAGAACGATAACACGAGGGTGCTCAGTATCATCAATCGCTTTAGACAGCGCGTGTGCAAAGTCTTCCTGAGTGGATACCGCCTCAGCTTTAATACCAAAACTCTGCGCATAGGCAACGTAGTCCATCTGATAATCGAACTCGCAGGCAATGTAACGATCTTTGTAAAAAACCTTTTGAAGTTGACGAATCATTCCAAGACTTGTGTTGTTGACAATAAGCGATATAATCGGTAAGTTCAATCTGGCAATTGTGTAAAACTCATTGCCCGTCATTTTAATTCCGCCGTCACCACTCACAGAGATCACGCGGCGACTGTTGCCATACGCCACTTGTGCGCCCATTGCCGCCGGAAGGCCAAAACCCATTGTACCGAGTCCTCCGCTGGTCAGCCAGGTACGCGGTTCTTCAATTTTAAGATGCAGCGCCGCCCACATTTGATGCTGTCCGACGTCCGTTGCGAAGGCGAAATTTTTATTTGCAGTTTTTTTAGCAATCTGATTCATTGCCCAAGGCACTGTTAAACGGCTTACTTGATAATCGTAATCGTATTCTTCCTGCCACGATTCAATCTGCCGCCACCAGTTTAATCGTTTAGGTGAAGGTTCGTGCCGCATTAAAAGTCCGAGTATAACTTTCATATCACCGGCAAGACCTAGACTGTTAGCAACATTCTTATCAATTTCAGCCGGATCAATATCAATATGAATAAATTTGCGCCCTTCAGTGTATTTGCTTAAATTTCCAGTCTGACGGTCTCCAAAACGACTGCCGACAGCTATAACTAAATCAGCCTCCGCAACCGCGTGGTTAGCCGCCTTCTGTCCGTGCATACCAGCAAAACCGAGATTTTGTTGATGTGAGCGAGGAACTGCACCTAAACCCATAAGCGTCTGAACAACTGGCAGATCAAATTTTTCGATAAATGCAATTATTTCTTTTGAGGCACCGGCACTTATCGCGCCGCCGCCAACGATTACAACTGGACGCTCAGCCTTTGCAATTTCGTCAGCTGCCTCAGCCGCGCAAATTAAAAAATCTGGATCCGGCTTGCCAATTGATTTATCTTGTGGAGCTTCGTATTTATAATCGACTTCATCAAAGAAAATATTGCGTGGAATGTCGACTAAAACCGGACCGCGACGACCGCTTTTTGCAATTTCAAATGCTTGACGAATAGTCGGAACCAAGTGGCGAGCGTCTTTGATTTTAAAATTATGTTTAGTAACGGGCATAGTTATATCTAAAATATCAGTCTCCTGAAATGCATCACGGCCAAGTGAACTTGTATCAACTTGACCGGTAATTGCGACGATCGGAATGGAATCCATAAATGCCGTTGCAATTCCAGTGACTAAATTAGTTGCACCTGGTCCACTCGTCGCAATACAGACGCCTACTTTACCGGTTGCACGTGCATAACCGTCGGCAGCGTGCGCGGCGTTCTGTTCGTGAGTAACCAAAATTTGATTTATAATTTTATCGTCATAAAGTGCATCATACAGCGGCAGAATCATTCCACCAGGATAACCAAAAAGTGTGTCAACGCCCTGTTCTTTGAGACATTCGACAACTGCCTGTGCGCCTCTCATAACCTCACCACTTTCCATAAAATATTTATACTATTTAACATCTTCAAATATATCATCTAATTTAATTACAAAATCATCGTATAATGAAACTTTTATCTCTAATTGTGCCGCCGCTTTTTGTTCGTCCGTTAAGCGTGCCCATTCATAATCACGATAAACCATATAAAAATTATTAAGTGTTAGTTTACCGTCTTTAAGTAGATAAACTTCAACGGATTTACTAAATGGATCAATAATCCAGTACTCCTTAACTCCAAATTTTTCGTAGAGTTCTCTTTTCTCGAATTTATCACGCTGACCAGTCGAAGGCGACAAAATCTCAACAACTAAATCCGGTGTGCCGTGTATTCCATTTTCTTCAATAATGTCAGGATTGCAGACAATTATTGCATCTGGCACGACGTTATCGTCACCAAGAAAGACATCCACTTCGCCAAACGATCTGCAACGTTTGCCGCGCAGATAATTTTTAAATGCATTGCGAACGTTACCTTGAATTTGATCGTGATTTATATTAGGACGCGCCATCATATAAATTTTTCCATTGATAATCTCATAGTCTTCACGTTCGGACTTGTAAGCCATTGCAGTATCCATAATAATACCTCCATACTAATTCAGATTATACTACTTTTTCTTCACAGCTTCATTTGTAGATGAAGAATTGTCTGAATGATCCATATAATACTGTTCATCTTCAGGCAGATTATTATAATCAAAATACCACGGCAGATGTTTTGCCATCAAATTACCAAGTGTACGCATTGAAAATCTTAAATTATAATGGCGGCAATTACAATACAGTGCAAACGTAGTATCAACTTGTGCATAATGGACATTTTTCTCTACACCAGTATTGTTATAAAAATTACTCTGAGCTGCCTGGATTTTTTCCTTGTTGAAAAAAGTAATGTCGTCATAAACTAATCCAAGACCAACTTTTTTAATAAAAGGTCTGGCTTTCAAGATTTTGAGAAGTCTTTGAACGACATTTTTAGGACAGGAATCAATTGGCACAACGTCCGGATCGGTATATACATAAGGTGTCTTAATGTCAAAAAATTCTAAAATGCCACTCTTCCATATGGATTTATAACCAAAATTTTGCTTATAATATACAATTTTTATACGACTATCATTCTTAAAAGTTGCATAATAATCTAATAGAGGCTGATATGTGGAACCATTGTCCAATATGATGATGTTAGTATAGCCGGCGTCTAGGAGCCAATCAATGAGTTTTTTCATAACGCCAACGCGATCGCGGGCATTGATAAAGATTGGAATATTAAAACAAGCTGCCTTATCATTCTCATCAACATTTGTTAATGAATTATCATTAATATATTTTTGTATTTGTATTTTTTGTTCAGCACTTCCGTTTAGTATGGAGTTAATAGCCATAAGATTAGCGGCTGCCTCTTTAAACGATTTTTTCATTGAGAGACATTTTTCATATCCTGCTTTTGCCGCTTTAATGTTACGTGTAATGGCAAAAATATTTGACAAATAAAAAATAGCAATTTCATCTTCACCATATTCAAGTTTTTGTCTCGCCTGATTATATATGTTTATATAATTCAAAGCTTTTTCATAATCACCAATCTCATAATTAATCATTCCAAGCATATAATGTATATAAAAAAAATTAGCATTTTTCAATATATTAGGAGCATAAAGTATTATGGCGTGGATATATTTTTGAGCTAATGTCATATCACGTTTATGTATTGAAAAAAGAGCAGTATAAGGCAGCAGATCAATATGCCGACTCATTTCAATAAGTGTATTTTTCTCTGTGTCTGTGATATTCTGTGAATTACTCTTTAAAAATTGTATAGCTTCTGCAATGCAGTTGGCTTCAGTTATAAAGTCATAATCCGCCTTAGCTTTGGAAAATTTTTTATAAAATTTTTTTACATTCATAATGTCACCTTTTATTTAATATCTTCAAAAATATCTTCAAGCTGGACATAAAAATCATCATAGAGTGAGACTTTGATTGAATATTTAACCAACGCTCTTCGTTCATCAGTTAATTTTCGTAATTCATAGTCTTTATATATTGAATAAACATCATCAAGCACAAATTTGCCGTCTTTAAGCAGATAAACTTCAACGGATTTATCACCAGGAGAGACAATCCAATATTCTTTAACGCCATATTTTTCATATATAAAATATTTCTCATTGCGGTCTTTACGAGCCGTTGAAGGCGAGAGAATTTCCACCACTAAATCCGGCGTGCCGTGAATACCATCATCTTCAATTTTCTCTGGATCACAGATAATCATTACGTCCGGCACAAAGTTATTGCCATCATCAAAAAATACATCCGTTTCATTAAATGGTATGCAGCGTTTACCTTTGAGATAATTTTTAAATGCAGTAATAATATTACTTTCAACTATCATATGTTTAGTATTTGGACGCGCCATCATATAGACTTCGCCATTTATAACTTCGTAATCGTTGATTTCTTCTTTATATGCATAAGCCGATTCACTCATTATAATGCCACCTCTTTACTATTTCCAATTATTTATGTCGTGCTTATTCGCATATGGACATAAAAGAAAAGCCATTAAACTAAAAGTACTATGATCCGAAATACGATGTCGGCACATAGTCATCAATTGCATATCTCGATATGCGTTCTCGCCTGAATTAGCATCTACAATAAATAACCGTTTTTTTATGTTGTTAAGTCCAAGTTCATCGGCGTGCGTTTCACACCATTTTAAATCATCGGAAAATAGGAAATATTGGTCTGGATGCCAAGTTTTTTCTGAGAAAAATATACTATTTTGAAAGTGCTCAGGATTACAACACCAGCCAAGTTGTGCCATATCCCCACGCCTAATATGTATTGCTATTGGATTTATGGATTTTTCGATTAATGCGGCATATTTTTTATTTTGTTTATCTTTTATTTTAGGAAATGTAAACTCAGTCTTTATTATATCAATGATACTATTGAAAAACTTATCACTTATCCAGTAGCCGTGATAATATGTATTATAATTTTCAATTTTTAAAGGAATTTCTTCAACTTCTTTAACCTCAATCGTTAAACCATTAAAATTAAAATTATGTGCTCCGTGTTGTAATATAGCAATAATAGACATTCCAGCATTAAATAATAGTTTTATTATCCCCCCCTCTATTGCTCATATTAAGAATATCTCGCCAAACATCTTTATCAAACATATCACTGATCATTGATGGCTTGAGACCAAATATTTTATTCAATTCGTAGCCATTATGAGGTACATTATCCAGATAAAATGGTGCATCGTCTATCACACATTTTTCACCGGCATTAATTTCCAACCAGCGAAAAAAAATATATATATTGAAACATTTGATTACCCAGTCCGCCGTTCATATATACTATATTCACATATCACATCTCCGATTAAATAAATCCATAAACAAATATTATTAATAAATTTCAACTTGCCAGAACTTGGTTGCCGTCTTCTGTTATTAAAATGGTTTTTTCCCATTGCGCGGATAAGCTGCCGTCTTCTGTTCGTACAGTCCAACCGTCATAGGCATCAGTTACTACCTGCTTTTTGCCAGCATTAATCATTGGTTCTACCGTCAAAACCATTCCAGGCACCATTAACATACCAGTATTTTCTTTACAGTCGTGACTTACAAATGGTTCAAGATGAAATTTTTTACCAACACCGTGCCCGCCAAGCTCCGTGACGACAGTATATCCATTAGCACGAGCCATTTTGCCGCAAGCTGCACCAATATCACCAACAAAATGCCAGGGTTGTGCCGCTCTAATTCCAGCTTCCATTATCTCACGTGTAACATCGACCAGGCGTTTAGCCTCCAAAGTTGTTCGTCCACCGACAATATACATTCGTGAGGCATCTGCAAAATAACCGTCTAAATCAGTAGTTATGTCTATGTTCAATATGTCTCCTTCACGTAGAATGACCTTTTTGGACGGTATGCCGTGACATACAACATTATTAACAGAAATGCAAATGCTTTTTGGGAAGTTGTCATAATTAAGACAAGAAGGATGTGCACCGTGACTTACTATAAATTCGTGTGCCGCATCATTTAAGCTCAATGTATCAATTCCAGGCTTAACTAATTTGGCCATTAAATCAAGCGCACCGGTATTTATAACTGCCGCTTTTTTTATACCTTCAATATCTTTTGCTATGTTTATTACATGATGCGGCGGTCTTATCTGACTTTTATTTACGTTGAATTTCATTTCAGCAATTCGTTCATCAAAATCAAGATGACATTTTTTATATTTTTTGCCACTTCCACACCAGCAATCGTCATTTCGTTTCATTTGCCGCAGCCACCCCTCAATCTTTTTCATTATCATTTGTATTTTATCTCCGATTGTTAAAAAGTTATCATTTTATTGACATTTTCTTTTATTGATTTCATTGTATATTTTAAGCGTGTATTTTCTGCTGCCAATTCACGTAAATTTAAGTTTTGTTTAACAAAAGCTGTAATCAGTGTTTTTAAAAAAGCATTATTACTTTCAGAATTATCATTTATGGCATTAATTAATGCTGATATTGTATTAAACTTATCTTTTGTATAATATTCCATTATAAACACATTAAATAATCTTTCGACTACTTTTAATTTAATTTGTTCAACAAATAATGGATCATCTGTAATTGGCAATAATTTATCTTCCAAGAACTTTGCACCAGAGGCAATCGCTGGTAGATATCGCTTTATTCGATTTATGTCTGCAGATTTAGTTATAGAGCCTTCTCGTGGTCTGTAAATATACACAGGCTTATCAATTTTTATTATCTTAGATGTAGCGCATAAGACTTCAAATAAGAAAAAATCATCATCTGCAATTGCAAAATCCTTAAATCTTATATTAGCCGTTTCGCCATTGAATAAACTTCTTTTAAACAAGCTCAACCAAACTGCACAGTGTATCTTATGATTAGCATACTCTTCCCAAATACGTTGTTTTAAATCGGAAGAGACATTGCCCATTATTCCAGCTTTAGTTACCTTGCATTTTACATTATCAAGAGATTGAAACTCACTATCTATTGCGTGTAATGAGTTTATTGTTGATACAAATTCAACATCTGAGGCTGATTTCGCAACGTTATAAAGAGTTTCTAAGCAAGTTGAAACCATTACATCATCACTATCCAGAAAATAAATATAATCGCCTTCAGCAATATCAAGACCACGATTACGCGAACCAGTTGCGCCGAGGTTTTTTTCATTTTCAATAATTTTAATGCGCGGATCGTTAAAACTTTTAGCAATTTGTAATGAATTGTCTGGTCCACAATCATCAATAAAAATTGCTTCAAAGTCTGTAAAAGTCTGGTTTAATAAAGACTGGATTGCCAATCCAACGTATTTTTCTACATTGTACATCGGCATTATCACCGATATTTTAGGACTCATATAATAATCACTGCTGCTCCTTCCACCAAAATTAATGAGGAATGTTGAATGAGAAATTGGGAATATTTTTTATCACACATTACACATTACACATTACATATTGCGCATTATGCATTACGCATTACGCATTAAATAATTCCTCATTCCTAATTCACAATTCCTAATTATTAATTATTTTTGGGCAAATTGAATAACTTTGTCAGCCATTTCTGACTTTTCACAAACATCATTATGTAAAACCTCAGCCGTCTTTAAATTTTCAAGATTGACTGGAATTCTCACATCACTGATATTATTCAAACGTACAAGTTGTGCAAACTCACCGAGATTGTCGATATTTTCGCCTAATGCAGACAGAACAGCTGGAGCAAATTTATATGCACTGGCAGTCGAAGCTACTATCATAGGATTTTTGTCGCCCGTATTTTGATAATATTTATTTGCAACTGTGATAGCAACCGCCGTGTGAGTATCAACAAGATAGTGCATTGTATCAAATATATTTTTAATTGTCGCCTTTGTCTCGTCTTCGCCCGCATAATCGGCATAGAACATTTTATCAAATCTCTTTTTTAAATCTTTGTCGATTTCGTATTTGCCAGTTGAGTTTAACTCGTCCATAAAATGTTTAACGCGAGTTGAATCGTTCGTTTCGTGATATAAAAGCCGCTCCAAATTACTTGAAATTAAAATGTCCATTGACGGTGTAATAGTCTTAAAGAATGAACGATTTCTGTCATATACGCCCGTTTTAAAAAAGTCAGTCAGTATATTATTAACATTAGACGCACAGATTAATTTGCCAACTGGCAATCCCATTTTTTTAGCATAGTAAGCGGCGAGTATGTTTCCAAAGTTTCCGGTCGGTACGGTTATGTTTACTGTATCTCCGAGATTTATTTTTTTGACAGAAACTAAATCCGCATAAGCCGAAAAATAATATACAATCTGCGGAACGAGTCGACCCCAGTTAATCGAATTTGCCGAAGATAATTTAACATTAGAATTTAAAAGTTGTTTACGGATTGATTCATCATTAAAAATCATTTTAACGCCGGCCTGCGCATCGTCAAAGTTGCCTTTTACTGCCGTAACGTTGACATTTTTTCCGACTTGAGTAACCATTTGTAAGCGCTGAATTTTGCTGACGCCGCCGTCAGGATAGAATACCATAATTTTAGTCTGCGGCACATCAGCGAATCCGGCAAGCGCAGCTTTACCAGTGTCACCGCTCGTTGCAACTAAAATTAAAATTTGCTTCGTCTCGCCAGTTTTCTTGAGGGCAATCCTCATCAACTGAGGAAGCATTTGCAGTGCCATATCTTTAAACGCACTTGTTGGGCCGTGCCAAAGTTCAAGTAC
>JAFUTM010000253.1 GCA_017484235.1 Selenomonadaceae bacterium | reverse complement strand
TCCGTCTTCCAACGTCGCGACATTATCTTTAACGTATACTTTTTGGCCGCCGAGATCATAGATACCGTCGCCCATTCCACACGCACGAAGCGAGTCAGTAATTAAAATAATTTCGCTACGCTTTTTAACTTTATATACTAACCTCTGAGCGGCAGGGTGAACGTGCAAATTATCGGCAATGAGTTCCACAAATGCGTCAGTATCGAGAGCCTCTCCGACGATACCAGGCTTGCGATGATGAAGTCCAGTCTGAGCATTAAAAAGATGCGTTATGTGCTTAACGTCATTATTATTAATTGTCTCAATCGCAGTATCGTAGTCCGCTGCACTATGACCGATTGAGACAATTATATTATTTTTATGACAATTTTTAATGAAGTTAGTGTCGCCTAACTCCTCAGGCGCAATGGTTATAATTTTAATTACGTCAGCAAATTCGGCAATCTCATCAAAGTTTGCACGCCGGATATTATCTTCAGCTTGAGCACCTTTGAACTTGCTGCTGATATAAGGACCTTCCACGTTTGCCCCTAAAACTTTGGCTAACGCGGAATCATCGGAAATATCATTCATTGCAATGCGTATTCTATTTAATGAATCGTAAATTTTATTCAGCGGCATTGTCATTGTCGTTGGCAAAAAACTTGTCACGCCAGTTGACGGCAAGAAATGCCGCATTTGATATAAGGCGTTATCGTTTTCGTCCATTGTGTCGAAGCCCGCGCAGCCGTGAATGTGAATGTTAATAAAACCAGGCGATACATATTGACCGCAGGCATCAATCACTTCATCAAAATGATTTACATCAATTGAATCTGTTGGCACAATGGATTTAATTTTGTTGTCAAAAATAACTGCCACATTATCTTTAATACAAAAACTACTGTCAGAGTTTGGAACAATGCAGCGTCCGTTAATTATTGTTCTCATTAAAATATCCTCCAAAATAATTGCAATTACAAAAAAATTTTGCTAAAATAATATCATTATTCAAATTTATTGGTTTTCCAAAATGACAAATTGAAATTATAACTATGAGTACAAATAATACGAAGAAAAAAGAACACGAGCTGGATATGTTAAACGGCTCATTGTGGGATAAAATAATAATATTCGCTATACCTTTAGCATTGACCGGCGTATTGCAGCAGTTGTTTAATGCGGCGGACGTTGCAGTTTTAGGTCAGTTTGTCGGCAAGAACGCAATCGCTGCGGTGGGCAACAACATCTCATTAATTGGATTGCTGGTTAATCTGTTTCTTGGTCTATCGCTAGGTGCTAATGTTGTAATTGCACAGAATATCGGCGCAAATAGATTACACGTTGCACACGCAGCAGTGTCTACGGCGTTTATCATCGCATTGATAGTCGGTTTTGTGATTGCCGCTATTGGTGAGCTGCTGACTGAACCTGTACTTGAGTATATGGACGTACCGGCTGATGTTTGGACAATGGCTGAAACTTATTTGCGCGTTTATCTTTTTGGACTGCCCGCAATAGGCCTCGATAACTTCGAGTCAGCGATTTTTCGCTCAAGAGGCGACACGAAAACGCCAATGATTGCTCTGATTATTGCGAGCGCATTAAATCTTGTATTGAATCTCATATTTGTTATAGAATTTGACTGGTCGGTGGCAGGAGTTGCTGCTGCGACAGTTATTGCCAACATTGTAAGTGCCGCAATATTGTTTAGATCACTAACTCACGAGGGCGGAATAATACACCTTGATGTCAAGGCAATGACATTTAACAAAACTTTGCTTAAAGAAATAGTCAGAATCGGTCTGCCCGCTGGAATACAAGGTATGGTCTTTTCTCTGTCGAATCTTATCATTCAAGCGGCGATAAATAATTTAGGTGCTGATGCTATGGCGGCATCGGCAGCGGCTTTTACTATTGAAATTAATGTTTACTGTTTTATGAGTGCCTTTGGTCAAGCGGCGACTACTTTTGTCAGTCAAAATTATGGCGCTGGAAATCTGCCGAGATGTAAAAGAATCACTTGGGTTACGATGTTAATAAATGGTACCTTTTATATTATGGTCGCTGCAACAATTTTAATTTTTGCTGAACCACTGCTGAGATTTTTTAATTCTGATCCGAATGTTATAGAGCTGGGCAAATTGCGTCTGTTATATATCGTCTCACCGCAGCTCATAAACGTAGTAATGGAAATAATTTCCGGTTCACTTCGCGGCTATGGAATTTCATTAGCGCCTGCGGTTTTAACATTGATTGGTGTCTGTGCTATTCGTATTACGTGGGTTTATACTGTTTTTGCAAATTCACCGACTTATGAAACATTAATGCTGGTGTATCCTGTGAGCTGGCTTGTCACGACTATTTTACTTTGCATAGCTTACAGATTTTATATGAATAATCTCAAAATGGTTAGAATGCATTAAGACGTATTGATTTTTTTATTCGTAAACCATCTTATTAAAATTTAATTCTATTGTAAGCAATTCTTTATCCACTTATCGAGGAACGCCATCTGCTCTTCAGTATGAAACCAATGCTCGCCATTTTTCATTATAGTAAGCGTCGCTTTGTTTCGTTTGGCAAATTCAGAAATGGTTTCCATTGAAGTCAGATTGTCGTTCTCTCCATATAAAATGTCAGTTCTTATATTCCATACGATTGGGTGGCTTTGCACATAACAAAGATAATCCCACGACAATGTTTCTCCAAAAGATGTTTTAATTTCCTTCTTTTCTTCCAGTTCAGTTTCTGTTACGCCAGACCGGAGCATTATTTCAATTATTACCTTCTCCATATCAACAATAGGAGAAATAAAAAATGCCCTCTCGATTTCTACTGATGATAGAGCATTCATAACAAAATATGCGCCAATGCTGTTTGCAATAACACTGACACTCTTATACTTAGTAGCAAGCTGATGATACGCAGTCAAAATTTCGCTTTTTACATTCCAAGGTTTACTACCTTGATAATCTAAGCCGAATACATAATAATCCAAAAATAAAGTCTTGTAGTGATATGCTTCTTCAGCACAACCACCTTTTCCTTTAATGTATAATAGTGATTTATTCATAGCGACCTGCCTTATTTTTTATATAACTTGGAGTAGATAAATATGAGAACTATGAAAATTTTCATAACAGTAATTGCAATACTGTTATTTATTATTGCTGAAATTGGTCCGGCTGAGATGAGCGGCGACGTCTCTAAAGTTAAAATTGTTTATGGTACGTCAAATATTTATTCACGTGAAGATATGGGCGCCGCTATTTCAATAATTAAAGAGCAGTTTATTAAATGGGACGGCTGTGAACTTCACAATATCCGTTATACTGATGATGATTATTGTAATACGGAAGACAATATAAAATGGATGAACGAATTGGCAGAGAGTCGCGGCTATGAACCAAATTTTACTCAATGTATCGCCTTTTTTAGTAATTTTCATTCGCCAACTGAGGCAAAAAATAAAACTGCCTTCAATGCGGATTCAGAATATACTAATTGGACATGGTATCTGGCACGGACTGATAATGGTGAATGGCATTTGATGACTTTCGGATATTAATTTTACCAATTCTTCGAGCTGTGCCAGAATGACGGAGATAGCAACGCAAGCACCACAAATATTTCAAGCCGCGATAAAAACATAAATACACATGCGAACAATTTGCTCAAGGACGGCAATAATGAGTAGCCGCTCGTTGCACCTTCGATACCAAAACCTGGGCCAACACTCGCCATCGTCGATACGCTGACACTGACGCTGTTAATAAAATCAATTCCATCAAACATCATTATGAAGGCAAAAGCAATATCCATAATTACGACAGCGAAAAAGAAACGTGCGGCACCAAATACAATTTCATCATCGACCGCTTGACCATTCATCTTAACGTACGCAACACTTTGCGGGTGAATTTTTCTCATAACTATGATGTTGAGCATTTTGAAAAGCAGGACGATTCTTGCAACTTTCAAGCCGCCTGCCGTCGAACCGGCACAGCCGCCTAAAAACATCGTCATCATCAAGAATCCTTTTGACAGCGGTGGCCATTTATCAAAATCAACTGCTACAAAGCCGGTGGTTGACGACATTGAGGCAACGTGGAAGCCAGCGTATCTTATGGCAGTGAATATATCCATGTTCATCTCAACAAATAAATCAATCGAAATTATTAACGCCGCGATAAATATAATCCAAAGATAAATCCTAAACTCTGTATTTTTGATTATTATATGCGTACCGCGTCGAAACGCAACAACATACATTGCAAAACTGCCGCTGGATATAACCATAAAGAATGTCATTGCCAACTCCAGCCAACCGTTTCCGTACTCATCAACAGTGCCGTTATAAATACCGTAACCGCCAGTGGCAATCGTTGTCATCGCGTGATTAATTGCTGCAAATGGATTTAATCCGCACAGAAAATAAGCCGCCGAACACAACATTGTCAATGTAACATAAATAATAAATAGAGCTTTCGCATTGTCGGCAATTCTGGGCATCTGCCGTTCTTTAGTTGGTCCAGTACTTTCGGCTTTTAATATATTCATTGCGCCGCGACCATTTTGTGGAATGATTGCCATAAATATGACGATAATGCCAAGACCACCGACCCAATTAGAAAGACTGCGCCAAAGTAAAATGCTGCGCGGTAAAATTTCTACATCTTCAATAACCGTAGCACCAGTACCGGAAAATCCAGAAACGGATTCAACGAGACTGTCTAACAATCCAAGATAGCCTGTGGCAAAGTAGGGAACCATTCCGAGTATCGATACTAGCATCCAGCCAATCACGGTGATGGCAATACCTTCACGGACGCCAAGATTATCTCTGCCTTTTATGCCGCCGAATCGTTCAAGCTCAAATGTTGCGGCTAAACATAAAAACATTGATAATAAAAAGGCAGCAGCACCGCCTGCCTCTTCGAACGCTGCTGCCATTATCAATGGCGGAAACATTGCTGCACCACAAAATAAGGTTAAATACCCAAGTAATGCAGAAACTAATCTCTTATTCATAGTCAATCAATTCACAACATTTTTAATTAGGAATGTTGAATGAGGAATGATGAATTAATTATCGTCTCTCCTATTCATAATTCCTAATTATTCATTCCTAATTATTTAGCTGCTGTTGTTTTGACTCTGATTGATAATTCACGAAGTTGTTTTTCGTCGACTTCGCTTGGTGCGTGCGACATCGGATCAATCGCGCTCTGAGTCTTTGGAAATGCAATAACGTCACGAATTGACTTGCGCTTTGCCATTAACATTATCAATCTGTCGAGTCCGAAGGCAATACCGCCGTGTGGAGGTGTACCATATTCAAATGCGTCCATTAAAAATCCAAATTTAGCACGTGCCTCATCTTTAGTAAGACCAATGGCTTCAAAGACCTTCGCCTGCAAATCAGCGCGATAAATTCTAAGCGAGCCGCCGCCGACTTCTACGCCATTTAATACAATGTCGTATGCGTCTGCACGGATTTTTCCAAGTTCATCTGGTTTGTCAAGCAAATTCCAATCTTCTTTTCGCGGCATAGTAAATGGGTGATGCATAGCCTTATAGCGTTTGTCTTCTTCGACATATTCAAACATCGGAAAATCGACAATCCACAAAAAGCAGAGTTTATCTGGATCAATTAGACCGCGACGACGCGCCATCTCAAGACGCAGTTCACCTAAAGCCTGTGCAACGACAGAAGCCTTATCACCGACGACAAGCAATAAATCACCGGTCTTGCAGCCTGTTGCTTGTTTAATCTGTTCAAATGTTTCATCAGAATAAAACTTCTTAAACGGTGACTTGACGCCTTCTTCACTATATTGAATCCAGGCAAGACCTTTGGCGCCGTAAGTTTTGACATATTCAACGAGGCCGTCAAGTTCGCGGCGCGGAATATTAGCATAATCGTCAACCTTAATAACTTTGATCTGACCGCCGGCGTTTAGCACGCTCGTAAAGACTTTGAAATCAGAGCCTTTAACATATTCGGAAATATCCATTAATTCCATACCGAAACGCAAATCCGGTTTGTCACTGCCAAAACGATCCATTGCCTCTTGCCAGCTCATACGTTGAAACGGCGTTTCAATCTTAACGTCCATTGTAGATTCAAAAATTTCTTTGACGAGACCTTCCATCAGTGTTAAAATATCGTCCTGATCTAAGAAGGAAGTTTCAATATCCAGCTGAGTAAACTCTGGCTGGCGATCGGCGCGTAAATCTTCATCACGGAAACATTTAACAATTTGGAAATAACGCTCGAAGCCGGAGACCATCAATAATTGTTTAAAAATTTGCGGTGACTGAGGCAAAGCATAAAATTGACCTGGATTGAGACGACTTGGCACCAGGAAATCGCGAGCACCTTCCGGCGTGGAACGACACAGCATTGGCGTTTCAATTTCATAAAAAGCATTGCGATCGAGATAATCGCGCATAATCTTGGTAACACGGTGGCGAAGCATAAGATTTTTTTGCATCTCTGGTCTGCGAAGGTCAAGATAACGATAGCGCAGTCTCACCATTTCATCAACATCAACTCCGTCTTGAATGTAAAATGGCGGAGTTTTTGCTTTGTTTAAAATGAT
>JAFUTM010000025.1 GCA_017484235.1 Selenomonadaceae bacterium | reverse complement strand
GGCGGCGGAAAGTTTTTCATTGAGGAAAGCAACTTATATGTTGAATATGCCGCGATATTTTCAATGCTGCTTGCGTGTGGAAACTTTTTATTATATTTCAGACTGCTCAATACATTAATTCCGCCCACCTCAAGCCTGCATTTGAAACGACCAATTAAAATATCAAATTTCGCCAGAAGGATCAGATTATTATTGCTGGAATTTATCGTCTTGCTGCGTAGGAATATGATATCTAATCTCAAAATATTTTTCAGCAATTCTGAAGTGCAGTTTTTTAATTCAGCCGTTGCTGTTGGCACGTTGCTAGTGTGCTTTTCAATCTTCAGTAAGGATTATATAACTGATGGAAATGAAAGTTTTAGATTGGCACTGTTTCACGTTGTGTCATATCTAAGCACAACGGGCATTACGATTACTGACCTCTCAAAAGCACCAGATTTTAACAGATTCTTTGTATTTATGCTGGCAATAATCGGCGGCTGTATGGGCTCGGTGGCTGGCGGACTCAAAATCATTCGCATAATAGTATTATTTAAGCTGGCCTCAATTGAAATTTTAAAGACACTTCACCCACGAATGGTAACTAATATTAAAATCAGCGGAACTGCCGTACCGATGAAAACTGTCGGCAGAATACTAAGTTATTTCTTTTTATGCTCAGTGAGCTTATTCATATTTGCAGTAATATTATCTTTAAGCGGCCAGCCTTTTTCGACCTCAGTAGCAATGTCAGTTGCGTGCTTAACAAGTGTTGGCCCATTGCCTGGCATTTGTGACTCAGAAGTGTTTATGGCACTTCCGGCAATTATGAAACTAGTCTGCTGCCTGATATTAATTGTTGGTAGAATGGAGATATTTGCATTGTTGATTTTAATTGCCTTAGTTCGTTTTAATAAAGAGCAGCATCAATGGTAAAAACAATTGATAATTGGCAATTGATAATGTATAATTAAATAAAATTATTTTGCAAGAATGAATTAAGGAGCGTGTATTAAATGGCAATAAAATTATTCTTGACGGATTTAGACGGAACACTGCTGCCGACGGGCAATGTTGTTTCGCCAAAAAACATTAAAGCTGTGCAGGATATGGTAAAGGCCGGCATAATAGTCACCATTGCAACGGGCAGAATGTATCAATCCGCTCTGCCAATTGCTAAAAGCCTTGATGTAGATGTGCCGATAATTACTTACAATGGCGCATTGATTAAATCAGTTGGCGGCGACATTTATCATAACGCCACTATAAAGCCTGAGCTGGTTACTGACATTATAAATTTTTGTAAAAATCAAAACTGGCACTTGCAAGTTTACAATGATGATACTTTGTATTATCCAGAGCACAACGATTATGCCGCTGACTATGAAAACGCGGTTAAAGTCAAAGGTATTGCTGTTGACTGGAACGGATTATTTGAACATATTGACAATGTACCTAAACTTTTGACGATTACAGATGATGCGCAGGAAAGCAGTGAACGCATTACACTAATTAAAGATAAGTTTGGCGATAAAGTTTCAGCTTTCCAATCCAATCCGAATTACGTCGAAATCACATTGCCGGAAGTCTCAAAGGCGGCGGCACTTATGATTCTTGCCAATTCATTTGGAATTAAAAATGAGGAAACAATGGCAATAGGCGATTCATATAACGATTTGCCAATGTTAAAGGCAGCCGGCAAAAGTGTGGCAATGGGCAATGCAGTTGATGAAATAAAAAAATCCTGTGACTACGTAACCGGTAATTGTATTGATGACGGTTTTGCACAGGCAGTTTATAATTACGTACTATAATTTCAAAACGAATGAAATGGGCATTTAGTCGGTGGAGGGCTGTGCCCTTCAATCTAATATAAAGTAAAGGACGGTGTATCATGGACGAAATTAAAATTAGTGAGACTTCAAACATTGATGTAAATGACATTAAACGCGAAAATGTAGAAAGCGGTGACACCTCTGATGTGGAGATTATGGAAAACCTTAAAGTCAATGAAAAGTCTCGAATTGTCATTGTAACCGGAATGAGCGGCGGCGGCAAAACACAGGCGAGCCGCTATCTTGAAGATTTAGGTTATTTTTGCGTGGATAATTTGCCGCCAATTTTTATTCCAAAATTTGTAGAGCTGTGCGAACACGGCGGCGGCCACGTTAAAAAGGTGGTATTTGTTGTTGATACTCGCAGTCGTGAGTTTTTTGACGCGCTCGTACAAGTTTTAGAGGATATGGATAAAAGTGATCAATCCTATGAAATGCTTTTTATGGACGCATCTGATGACGTGATCATTCGTCGATACAAAGAAACGCGGCGGCGTCACCCAATGGCACCTTCTTCACGGATTTCAGACGGCGTTGCCAAAGAACGTGCCAGACTTGAAACAGTCCGCAGCAAGGCGACATATATTATTGATACTTCCAATCTTGCAAAAACCGATTTAAAGCAAAAAATTACCAGACTGTTCGGAAATCCTGAAGGCGATCAAATGAATATCAATGTTTTATCCTTTGGATTTAAATTTGGAATGCCGCTTGATGCAGATATGGTACTTGACGTTCGTTTCTTGCCGAATCCATTTTATATTGACGCGCTCAAACATAAGAGTGGCGCAGTGCCTGAAGTTTCAGAGTATATTGAGTCCAAACAGGTGACGCAGGAATTTGAAAAGCGTCTGGTTTCGTTAATTGAGTTTCTTGTGCCGCAATATGTCAAAGAAGGCAAAAGTCAGCTCGTAATTGCAATTGGCTGTACCGGTGGAATGCACCGCAGCGTTTATATCGCAAAGTATATTTTTGAGCTGCTCAAAAAGAAAGGCTATGCCGTTAATCTTGAACATCGCGATCTTATGAAGAACGATGTTTGGGAACATGTTGAGAACAATTAATAATGCTTAATTAATGATGAATTATAAATTAGGAATTAGGAATAAGACTAATTAGGAATTAGGCAAAAAAAATAATTCATCATTCCTAATTCGACATTCCTCATTATTAATTGTTCGTTGATTTGATTGGGGCGATTAAATGCTGCATCTTTTAAAGTGGCTGTATCCTGGAATGAAACTCAAACGCTGGCTTTTATTGTTCGCCGTTGGAGTTTTATTGATAAGTCTGGGCACAGCACTTGTATTTAACTATAAATATCTTGACCTGATTGAAGAAGAGATTTTCCGACTCGTTTACCTGTCGCTCGGAAGCTATAATTATATGTTTACAACGTTCATTGGCATCTGCGTTCTTGTAATTGGAGCCGGCTGTATGATGCTGGCAGTCAGGCAGATAATTCGGTCAATTATTGTTGTCTTACTGCCAGAAACTTCTGACAGGCTGGTTGATGTAATATACGAGAAACGGAAACTTGGACGCGGACCTTCAGTCACGGTCATTGGAGGTGGACACGGATTATCAGTCCTGCTGCGCGGAATTAAGGCTTCGACCAGCAATGTTTCGGCAGTCGTTACAGTTGCTGATGACGGCGGCTCGTCTGGTCGCCTTCGCGAAGAATTGGGCATCATTCCGCCTGGTGATTTACGAAATTGTTTAGTTGCACTCGCTGATACTGAGCCATTAATGGAAAAACTTTTTCAATATCGCTTTGAAGGCAATACGGCATTAGCTGGTCACAGTTTTGGAAATCTTTTTATTGCGGCAATGAACGAAGTCACTGGCGATATGGAGACGGCACTTCAAGAATCGTCTAAAGTTTTAGCTGTCAAAGGGCGTGTACTTCCAGCGTCTAAAGAATACGTTCGACTTGATGCGATAATGGAAGACGGCACTGTTGTCGAAGGTGAATCTCAAATTCCAGAAGCACATAAAAAAATTAAACGTGTCAAATTATTTCCTGAAAAAGTTTCTGCAGTACCTGCTGCACTTGAGGCAATTGCGAATGCCGAGGCAATAATTTTGGGACCAGGCAGTCTTTATACCAGCATTATGCCTAATTTATTGGTCGAAGGCGTTGCTCAAACTCTCCGAAAAAGCAAAGCCATTAAAATTTATATTTGCAATGTTATGACGCAGCCTGGCGAGACGGATAATTATACCGCCTCCATGCACGCTAAGGCCATTTTAGATCATGCTGGACGCGGTGTGATTGATTATGTATTGGTAAACTCTGCACCAATTGACGAGTCGATGTGTGAAATGGTCGGCGCAAAGCCGGTTATCGTTGACGAAGATAAAATCAACGCATTAGGTATGGGCTTAATAAAAGCTGATTTAATTAGTGAGACGGACACCGGACGCCACGATCCTTATAAACTCTGTGCTGCTGTTATGAAGATGATTTACGAATTGCGGCCTCATAATTAATGTATACTATTTAAAAATTACTTATTATTTTGGAGTGATAATAATGATAAAAAACATTTTAGTGCCAGTTGATGGCTCTGTCGGCTCAGATCGTGCAGTTGCTCAGGCTATATCAATCGCCAGTCTTTGTGAATCGAAGATAAATTTTTTGTATGTCGCCAACATAAATCAACTGGCGATTAATGCCTTCTTGTCCGATGCAATACTTGCCGCTGTTAAAAAGGCCGGTGAAGTAATTTTAGAACGTGCAGTGAATATGGTACCCAGCGACATTAAATATGAAACTTTTTCACAAACTGGATCGCCTGCCGTCACAATTCTGGATTTTGAAAAACAATTAAACTCTGATTTAATCGTTATGGGTAGTCGTGGTCTTGGTCTCGTTAAAGGTGTGCTGCTTGGCAGTGTGAGTCAGTATATCGTCGAGCAGGCGACTTGTCCAGTTTTAGTGGTAAAATAAATTAGCGTTTTTAAGCCGATAATTAAACAATTTGTAATGCTTTCAATATAGGAACACGCTCATCTAAAAATGTTTGTGCCAATGATTCAAGTTCAGCGATATTTTCTTCGGCAGAATTAAGTGCTTTGCCTTCTTTAACTAGACGCTGCCCTTGCGCTTCAATAAATTTCCAAGTTTCCCTTGCTAAACCGTCCGCATTTTTTATATCTTGCTTGAACAGTAACGTAAATATTTGTTCAAAACGTCCTATTATAATTGCACCACCAATTACAGGGCTTGCCAGATAAGGAATATAGTCTGCATTTTTAGCTTTATTGCAAAAATAATCATTGAGCAAGTCACAACGATTTTTAACTATTTTAACTGCTTCTTCACTTTGACAAGGTGCTACTGTACCATTAATTATCAGAAAAACTATTGCCTGTTCAAATTCAGCCATTGACATTTTTTTATGAGTTTTGATGAAGTCAGTGAAAGTTTTAGGCTTGTAATTTTGTGAAGATAAATATTCAACTATCGGTTT
>JAFUTM010000252.1 GCA_017484235.1 Selenomonadaceae bacterium | reverse complement strand
GGTGTCAAATTATATAAAACGTATGACTGATCTTTCCTAATATCGACTGCCTTTTTTAAATGATAGTTGCCGTTGATACATTCAATGCGTGCATAGTGTCCAGTTGACAGAAAATCTACGCCAAGTTCCTCAATAAAATCAAA
This sequence comes from Selenomonadaceae bacterium, assembly GCA_017484235.1. Lineage (GTDB taxonomy): Bacteria > Bacillota > Negativicutes > Selenomonadales > Selenomonadaceae > Quinella. The sequence goes on along the minus strand of JAFUTM010000252.1, from coordinate 3,140 downwards.
CATCGCACCGAATTTGATATATTTATTGCAAACGACACACGGATTGGGCGTGCGGCCATTTAAATACTCATCAATGAAATAATTGACAACTCTATTTTGGAATTGCTCGTGCAGGTCAATAACATAATGTGGAATATTTAAAAAGCTGGCGACAGCACGCGCATCGTTTGCCTCATTCAAACTGCAGCACTGCCGGTCACTTGCATAAGCCTCATCATCAGCAAGCTTCATAGTTATTCCAATTACATCATAGCCGCGTTCAAGTAATATTGCCGCAGTCAGTGAACTGTCGACGCCGCCGCTCAACGCAACGGCAACTTATTTCTTCATACAAGTCACCTCCAATTTAAATGATAAACATTATAACATAAATCTGTTTTTAATGCAGGATTTAAATTATTTTTAACGAAAACAAATTATAATAATAAAATTTTGAAGTGAGATAATATGGGCTCAAAAGTTTCAGTTTTAATATTGGCTAAGAATGAAGAGAAATTTATTAGCGCGTGCATTGAAAGCGTCAAAACATTTGCTGATGAAATCATTGTCATTGACGATAACAGCACGGACAATACCGCGCAGCTATCTCAAAAACTTGGTGCTAAGGTTATAACACACGCATTGAATGGCGACTGGGGCAGACAACAGACCTTTGCCATTGAGCAGGCGTCTTGTGATTGGATTTTTTTTATTGACGCAGATGAGCGGGCGACGGATAAATTAGCTGGCCGCATTAAAAATATTTTGTCTCAAGATGATCGGCAATTTGCATATATGACTGCGCGGCTCAGTTATTTTTGGGGCCAGCCTCTTAAACACGGCGGCTGGTTTCCAGATTATGTCGTTCGGCTGATTCCTCGTCAAGGTACATACGTAACTGGATTCGTTCATCCAAAAATTTGTCACGATTATAAAGAAGTTAAGCTGCCGGAAAATGAATATCTTGTTCATTATCCATATAGAGATTGGAATCATTATTTTAATAAATTGAATTTTTACACGACGCTGGCGGCTAAAAAAGCTAAAGAGGCTGGTAAATCTGCAAACATTTTAGATATGATTTTACACCCGATGTGGGCGGCGTTTAGAATGTATTTTTTGAAAGGCGGCTTCCTTGATGGGCGAATAGGATTTATATTGGCGGCGTTCCACTATTTTTATACAATGGCAAAATACGTTAAGTTATACTATATTGATAAAGAAAACGTCCACATCACGGAAAATAATAATTAAGTTTTAATTGAAATTTCTTTAAATAAGTACTATCATACTTATAAATATTATTCTAATAAAGGTGGAGTATAAGATGAAGATAACAATTGGTAGTGATCACGGTGCTGTTGCTCTTAAAGATGAGGTTAAACTCGTCCTTCGTGAATTTGACAATATTGAGATTAATGATGTCGGTACCTTTGGCACTGATTCTGTTGATTATCCAGACATTGCGGAAAAGGTCTGTGCTGATGTTGTAAGCGGCAAGGCAGATCGCGGTATCGTACTTTGCGGCACAGGTATCGGCATTTCGATTGCCGCAAACAAAATCAAGGGTATTCGCTGCGCTCTCTGCGGTGACGTTTACTCAGCTAGAATGTCTCGCGAGCATAATAATGCTAACGTTCTGGCAATGGGCGGAAGAGTTACAGGTTTTGGTCCGGCCGGAGAAATCGTTCGAGTTTGGGTGACAACGGAGTTTACTGGCGGTCGTCACGAACGCCGCGTCAATAAAATTATGGCACTTGAACAAAAGTAAGGAGATTTTTAATTATGCTTGATGACAAACAAATTATGAAACTTCAAAACGGCAGCGACGTGCGCGGAATTGCCGTTGACGGTGTTGAAGGCGAATCCGTTAATCTCACTACTGAGGCAGTAAATCGCATTGCCAGTGGTTTTGTTGAATTTCTTGCTCAAAAACTCAAAAGGCCCAAAAATACATTAAAAATTGCGATTGGTCACGACTCACGCATCTCAGCTCCTCAAATTAAAGAGGCTGCCTGCAAAGCATTAATTCATAATGGCGTCAAGGTGATCGATTGTGGTCTTGCTTCAACTCCGGCTATGTTTATGTCAATCATCTTTAACGAGACTAAAGCGGACGGTTCAATTATGCTGACCGCCAGTCATTTGCCGTTTAACCGTAATGGTATGAAATTCTTCACTAAAGACGGTGGTCTTGAGCACGACGACATACACGCCGTCTTGACGAATGCAACTAAAGTTGAAGAGGTCGACGCTAACATTGACAATATCCAAAAGTTCGATTTAATCAGTCTTTATTCTAATCATCTTTGCAATAAAATTCGTCAGAAACTCAATGTTGGTGACAAGCCGCTTGCAGGTATGCATATTGTCGTTGATGCCGGCAATGGCGGTGGCGGATTCTTTGCAAGTAAAGTGCTGGAGCCGCTCGGTGCAGATATTTCCGGCAGTCAGTTTCTTGAGCCAGACGGAATGTTCCCGAATCATATTCCTAATCCAGAAGACAAAAAGGCAATGGCAGCAATTAAAAAAGCCGTCCTCGATAATAAGGCGGACTTGGGTCTGATTTTTGATACTGATGTTGACAGAATGAGTGCCGTACTCAGCGACGGCGAGGAAGTCAACCGCAACGCTCTTATTGCGATGATGGCAGCTATCCTTGCGCCGGATTATCCAAGCAGCACCATTGTCACGGACTCTGTTACATCAGATGAGCTGTCCAAATTCTTAGAACGTGACCTGCGCCTGCATCATCTTCGCTATATGCGCGGTTATAAGAACGTCATAAATAAATGTATCGAACTCAACCTTGCCGGAATAACGTCACCGCTTGCGATAGAGACGAGTGGTCACGGTGCGTTGAGTGAGAATTATTACCTTGACGATGGTGCTTATCTTGCTGTCAAGTTGTTAATTGCGGCAGCTAAGGCGCGTCAAAGTGGCAAAAACCTTGCAAGCCTTATCGAAAAATTAGAATATCCGGCAGAAGCAGTTGAGTATCGTCTTAAAATTGTCGGCGTTGAGAATTTCAAAGCATACGGCAGCAAAGTTTTGGAAACCTTCCAGTCTCGTGCAATTGACAAAGGCATCGGCATTGCTGAACCGTCATTTGAAGGCGTGCGTTTGATTTTCAAAGGTGACGGTGCAGACGGTTGGGCACT
>JAFUTM010000251.1 GCA_017484235.1 Selenomonadaceae bacterium | reverse complement strand
AATATCTTCATAGAGCTTATGTATTCCGCTGCCAACGGCCTCAAGGTCAACCGGCTTGTCTTCTGGACGATAAGGAATACCAATTCCGCCGCCAAGATTGATAAATTCAAACTCGATATTTAATTTATTTTTAATCTCAACTGCCAAGTTAAACATTATTTCTGCAGTAGTTAAAAATGTTTGTATATAAAGTTCATTTGAAGCTATCATCGTGTGCAGACCAAAATGCTTAACGCCCATATCTGAAGCCATTTTGTAAGCCTCTATTATTTGTTTGCGAGTCAAGCCGTACTTCGCCTCGTGTGGACGACCGATTATATCGTTGCCGTCATTTGAAATATCCGCCGGATTATAACGAAAGCATAAAGTCTTTGGCAAGCCGGCATTTTCTGCTAAAAATTTGATGTGCGAAATATCATCAAGATTAATGATCGCGCCCGCCTTCATTGCAGCCTGAAATTCATCAGCTGGTGTGTCGTTCGATGTTAATATTATATTCTGACCTGACAGTCCAGCTCGTTGTGCAATAATAATTTCTGCAAGCGACGAGCAGTCTGCTCCAGCTCCGTCATTGGATAGCACTTGTACAATTTTTGGATTAGGCGTTGCTTTAACTGCAAAATATTCTTTGAATGGAACCCAGCTGAATGCTGCTTTTAATCGTCGAAGGTTGCTGCGAATTTTAGATTCGTCGTATATGTGAAACGGAGTCGGATATTTTTTTATTAAATCACGGAGCTGATCATTTGTAAGAGGAAAACTTTTCACTACCATACCACCCTTTTCTAATTAGGAATGAGGAATGTTGAATTAGGAATTTAATTATCGTACTTTTATGGCCGAGCCGGACGCGAGGCCTTGTGAGCGCTAAGTCACGTGATGTGACTTTTGCGAACGAGCTTTCTTTGCTTCTTTCTTGCGGCCAAGAAAGAAGAACTCAAATATTAAAAAACTAAATTAAGCCACAATCACAAACGAATTAGCACAATCACCACGCCAGCTTGAAAGACAAAATATTAATTGTGATTATTTAATAGTATTTTAACAGATTTGACTAAAAAGTGCAAGATGCCTAATGACTTTCAATTCATTTGGACTCGTCAACTATTTTTGGTAAAAAAATTTTTTTGAATGTTGAATGTGAGAAAAAGTTTTGCTATAATAAATCTATCATAATGAATGAGTCTAAAACATTATTAAACTCATTAATAAGAGGAGGCGAGCTTATATGCTCAAATATTGGAAGAAGGCACTTACTGCCGCTGTTATGGCAGTAATGATGTCAGTTCTATTGCTTGGCTGCGGCGATGATAATGTTGCTAAAAAATTTATCCACATCGCAACTGGCGGCACGGCGGGTACTTACTATCCTATTGGTGGAGCTATTGCTGAAATTCTCAACAAAGACATTCCTGGTATGAACGCCAGCGCTCAGAGTACTGGTGCTTCGGTTTCAAACATCAACTTGATTAAAGCAGACGACGTTGAGCTGGCAATTGTGCAAAATGATATTGCCTATTATGCTGTAAACGCCACTGAAATGTTTTCAAACAATAATAAACTCACAAATTTAAAAGCTATTGCTGCTTTATATCCTGAAACCTGCCAATGGGTAACGCTCGATACATCTGGTATTAAATCCATATCCGATCTCAAAGGCAAACGTGTTGCAGTCGGCGCAATCGGCAGCGGTGCTGAAGCTAATGCGCGTCAAATTTTGACTGCTTATGGCATTACATACAATGACATTGACGTTCAGTATCTGTCCTTTGCAGAAGGTGCCAACGCTCTTAAAGATGGTAACGTTGATGCAGCTTTCTTGACGGCTGGTTATCCAACTGCTGCTGTCCAGGATATTGCTTCCCAAAATAAAATCCGCATTTTGCCTATAGATGATGATAAGGCTGCAGCTCTCGCCGGTATGTATCCATTCTACACCAAAACAAAGATTCCAGCTGGTACTTATACCGGTTTTGATGAAGAAGTTTCAACCGTTTCAGTTATGGCAATCTTAATTGCTAATGATACTGTTGACGCCGATCTTGGTTATCAAATTGCAAAATCCATTTTCAGCAATCTTGACCGTTTGAAATCAACTCACGCTGCAATGGCAAATGTTGATAAATCCAAAGCTATGGAAGGTCTTCCACTGGATATGAATAAAGGCGCAGAAAAATTCTTCAAAGAATAATCAATTAATTTATACTAAATGCTGTTTAAACACACAGGTTGACATACTCTTGAGACATTGCGTCAGTTGAGTATGTCAATCTTCTTTTAAGAAATATAAATACGGTCAACTATAGCATTTACTTGTTATTTTTGGAGAGACTGAAATATGATAATAAGATGTAAAATTTTTTGGATAACGGCGGCAATTATTACAATAATAAATTTAATTAGCATTTTTAATATAGAAAATTCTCTGGCAATAGAAGAAATTTCTACGCCTAAGGCTTTTGCGGCTGTAAAAAAAGATTATGGAAAACTAAAGGTTGGTTACGTCGTCAACACAGGCTTTATGTCCGAAGACAGACAAGGGCACACGGTGGGCTATGGTTACGAGTATATGGAAATTCTTGAAAATTATGTTCCCTGTGAATTTGAATACATTGTTTTCGACGATTGGACCGACCTTTTGGATAAGCTCAACAGTGGAGAGATTGACATTATACCCAATCTGCCAGGCGATCACAAATGGCTGGTAAATGCAAAATCTACAGATCACGTTGTTGGTCGTTTTCCAATGGAATTAGTCATTACCAGTGATCAAATTAAGCCGCAAATAAATTTGGCAAGAGTGAGAACTAATTATGATACGCCTGGTCTTGATGAAGTTGCTCGCGAAGAAGGCTTTCAATACACTTTTACTAATTATAAAACTTATCAGGAAGTTGTAGACGCTTACGATCGCGGTGAGGTTGACGGCTATGTTGATGCTATGCTTTTTTACAATAAACAAAAAAATACTTATGCGGTCTTTGACAGACAAAATTATCGTCTTTCCGTTCGCGCAGATAATAAAGAACTTTTAGACCGCTTAAATTGGGCAATGGATCAACTTTTGCTGGATCAATCTGATATTCGCGACACGCTGAAAAGAAAGTATTTTCTTAAGGAAGGGTTCCCATTACTTTTAACTCGCAGTGAAAAAAATTTTTTGGCGGAAAAGAAAAAACTTCGTACGGCAGTTTTATTTTATCAAAAGCCGCGTGTTTATCGTGACAACGAAGGCAATTTAACAGGACTTATGGTCGACATTATTGAAAGAATTTCTAAAGATTTAAATATAGAAATTGAAATAGTCGAAACAAATTCTTATGAAGAAGCCCGAAATTTGATATTAAACGGAGAAATTGATTTCATTACCGACGCAATTTGTGATTTCAGTTGGGCGGAAAAATATAATATAAATCCGACACAACAATATTTTTCAATGGACTATGTTCCGGTAACTCGCGAAAATTATATGTTGGAGTCTTCACAAAATCCTAAAGTTGCTTGCGTTCCAGATATGTTTTATACAATGAATTTTATTGAGATGAAATTTCCGAAAGAAGACATTGTTTATCTGCCGACGTTTGAAGAATGTTTGAAAGCGGTTGCCGATGGACGTGCTGATGTTGTCTATATTAACCGCGATTCGGTTTACTCTTTTATTGACTCTGCAGAGACTTATGATTTGGAAGTTGGTGCAGTTTCTGCTTATAGTCAGTCAATAGGGCTCGGCACTTGCTTAAATGGCGACTTAAGATTGTGGCATATTCTCAACAAAGAAATAAATCATATCGATATAAACTGGGTTCGTGATATGTTGAGTAAACATCAACAGATTTCCGCATCTTTTAATCTTAAAAAATTTATTTATCATAACCCCTTCAAGGTAGTTT
>JAFUTM010000250.1 GCA_017484235.1 Selenomonadaceae bacterium | reverse complement strand
ACTCGTGTGTTTTGATAAAATCCTTAGTGACATAATCATAATTCAACATGGAATCTCCACCTCAATTAAATTTTACATGGACATTTTCAAAATTATAGCAGACAATTTATTTATCTGCTGATTTTATTGTATAATTTTTACAAAAAAAAGTTTTGACTGCCTGTCCATTAGACAATCAAAACTTTTTATTAATTTATATCAGTCAACTAAATTGCGAAGTTAATTTCAACCGGCTTCTTCTTCCTTAGCACGGTCAATCAGCAGTGTTAAGAGTTTTACGCCTGCTTCTGGAATGTTAGTGCCTGGTGCAAAGATTGCAACTGCGCCGTGTTCATAGAGGAAGTCATAATCCTGAACAGGAATGACGCCGCCAATTGCAACCATAATATCTTCACGGCCGAGCTTTTTAAGTTCGTCAACGAGTTCTGGCAGTAAGGTATTGTGACCAGCAGCAAGACTTGAGAAGCCAACCATATGTACATCATTATCAACCGCATCTTGAGCAGTCTCAGCCGGCGTCTGGAAGAGAGGTCCGACGTCGACGTCCCAGCCCATATCTGCGAATGAGGACGCGATAACTTTTTGACCGCGATCGTGACCATCTTGGCCCATCTTTGCAACAAAGATACGTGGACGGCGGCCAGTCATCTTCTCAAATTCATCAGCCATTGAACGTGCTTTGTCAAGTGCAGTCTTATCGGTGAATTCAGAAGAATATACGCCGCTGATTGTATGGATCACAGCCTGATAACGGCCGGAAACTTTTTCAACTGCGTCTGAAATTTCACCAAGAGATGCACGGACGCGAGCCGCCTCAACCGCGCACTCAAGCAAGTTGCCATTGTCGCGAGAATCAGCCGCTTTAGTGATTGCTTCAAGAGCTGCACGAACATCATCTTCATTTCGTTCTGCACGAAGTTTATTGAGGCGCTCAACCTGCGCATTGCGAACGGCAGTATTGTCAATTGCCAAAATTTCAAGTGGATCTTCTTTGTCAAGACGATACTTATTGAGACCAACGATCGTTTCATTGTTGGAGTCAATGCGAGCCTGGCGACGTGCCGCAGCTTCTTCAATACGCATCTTAGGCAGACCAGTCGGAATAGCTTTTGCCATACCGCCGAGCTGTTCAACTTCTTGAATATGTGCCCAAGCGCGGCGAATAATCTCATTGGTGAGAGCTTCGACGTAGTATGAGCCGCCCCACGGATCGATAATCTTGCAGACGCGCGTTTCGTCTTGAATGTAAAGCTGAGTATTACGTGCGATACGAGCACTGAAGTCAGTCGGCAGTGCAATCGCCTCGTCAAGTGCATTGGTGTGCAGACTCTGAGTGTGACCTAATGCTGCGCCCATTGCTTCCATTGCAGTACGGCTGATGTTATTAAACGGATCCTGCGCGGTGAGTGACCAGCCGGACGTCTGGCAGTGAGTTCTGAGTGCCATTGACTTAGGCTGAGTGCCGCCCATACTCTTGACGATTTTCGCCCAGAGCACGCGAGCCGCACGCATTTTTGCAACTTCCATAAAGTAGTTTTTACCAATTGCCCAGAAGAAGCTGAGACGTTTAGCAAACGCATCAACCTTCAGACCGGCTTTAATACCAGTTCTGATGTATTCAAGACCGTCAGCCAGCGTATAACCAAGCTCAATATCAGCCGGTGCGCCAGCTTCCTGCATATGATAACCGGAAATGGAAATGGAATTGAACTTCGGCATATAGTTTGTCGTATATTCAAAAATATCACCGATAATACGCATTGACATATCTGGTGGATAGATGTACGTATTACGAACCATAAATTCTTTCAAAATATCGTTTTGAATCGTTCCAGCGAGGATAGACTTGTCAACGCCCTGCTCAATACCGGACTGGATAAAAAACGCAAGAATTGGTAGAACGGCACCGTTCATCGTCATTGATACGGACATCTGATCCAGTGGAATACCGCTGAACAGAATATTCATATCAAGCATTGAACAGACGCTAACGCCAGCCTTACCAACATCACCAAAGACACGAGGATTGTCGGCATCATAGCCGCGATGAGTCGGCAAGTCAAATGCAATCGACAAACCTTTTTGACCAGCAGCGAGGTTGCGGCGATAGAAGGCGTTGGACTCTTCAGCCGTTGAGAAACCTGCATACTGACGAACTGTCCACGGACGGAATACATACATTGTCGAATATGGACCGCGCAGGCAAGGTGGAATACCGCTTGCAAAATCCAAATGATTCATATGATTATATTCATCGTGAGTGTAGAGCGGCTTAACTGGAATATGCTCCATTGTGCGCTCAACTAATTTATCATATTCGGCTCCGGCAGCAGCTTCGAATTGTTTCTTCCACTGTGCCTCATCTTGTGCCGGTGCGTCGCTCAAATTTATCTTGGTAAAATCTGGATTGTTAAAATTTGCCATTATATTATCACACCTTTCAATAATATATGTTATATTTTGAGGTTTTTATTGATTCATTGTTTCTCGATTTAATGAGTCGTTGTCGAGTTTCGAAAGTTCGATCACTTTATCCATATTAAGCCCTGCAGCTTTTGTAAATCTTTCGCCATATTCGTGGTCGGCAAGATAGCAATGTACTGCGTGGCGATATTTGATATTTTCAGTGACAGGAGCAATATCCGCCGCTGTATTATCAATAAGGATTTGTTTCTTATCTTCCGTCATTAAGCGCCAAAGTTTGCCTGCTGCGCGAAAATTATCGTCGGTCGGATCACTTTTTGGATCATATCTCCACACGGCGCCGTCAAGCTCAAGAGGTGGTTCTGCAACTTCCGGCTGTGCCGTCCAATAGCCCTGACTGTTCGGAGTGTAAGCTGGCGTTCTGCCATAGTTGCCATCGACTCTCATTGCTCCGTCACGGTGATACTCATTGACCTCACATTTAGCGCGATTGACCGGAATCAGATTGTGATTTATGCCTAAACGATAACGCTGCGCGTCGCCATAAGAGAAAAGGCGGCCTTGCAAAAGTTTATCTGGACTAAATCCAATTCCTGGAACAACGTGTGCCGGCGAAAATGCGGACTGCTCAACTTCAGCAAAGTAATTTTCTGGATTGCGGTTAAGCTCAAATACACCTACTTCAATCAGTGGATATTCCGCGTGCGGCCAGACTTTCGTAATGTCAAATGGATTTTCATAATGATTACGAGCCTGTTCCTCCGTCATAACTTGAATATACATCGTCCATTTAGGAAAATCGCCGCGCTCAATCGCATCAAATAAATCTTTGCCGTGATATTCTCTGTCAGCACCGTTAATTTTAGCGGCTTCCTCATTCGTCAGATTTTTAATACCTTGCTGCGTTTTGAAATGAAACTTGCACCAAACGCGCTTATTTTCAGCGTTGTAAAGTGAATAAGTATGACTTCCGAAGAAATGCATATGGCGGAATGAAGCCGGAATGCCTCTATCACTCATTACGATTGTTATTTGATGTAGTGCCTCTGGAAGCAGAGTCCAAAAGTCCCAATTATTCTGTGCAGAACGTCGGCCAGTTCGCGGATCACGTTTGACAGCGCGATTGAGATCAGAGAAGTTATGAGCGTCACGAATAAAGAATACTGGCGTATTGTTGCCAACTAAATCCCAATTGCCTTCTTCAGTGTAGAATTTAACGGCAACGCCACGAATGTCGCGTTCACAGTCGGCCGCGCCGCGCTCACCTGCAACTGTGGAAAAACGAGTAAACAACTCCGTTACCGCTCCAGGCTGCAATACTTTTGCTTTTGTATATTGAGAAATATCATTTGTAACGGTCAACTTGCCATAAGCACCCCAGCCCTTCGCGTGCATACGACGTTCCGGTATGACTTCGCGATTAAAATGGGCCATTTTTTCCATAAGCCAGACGTCCTGCATTGCAACCGGCCCACGTGCTCCGAATGTAATGGAATGTTCATTGTCGGCTACTGGTGCTCCAACTTCATTAGTAAGTTTTTTGTTATCGTTCATTGTTTCACCTTTTTTTATTTATTTTTGATGAATGGTTTAATTACTGACCAGACGGCGTCGAAATTGACCAGGAAACAAGGATGTGGTGCATTGGGAATTATTGACAACCGAGCATTGGGTATTTCATAATACGCAGCAATTGCCGTTGTCATCGGTGAGTTTATGTCGTTCTCGCCATTAATTATGAGTACCGGACATTTGATTTTAGAGAATGTCTCTTTACTTATAACGGCACCATTCCACATATTCTCATACATATGCAGCATATCCTGCCAGCGTTCCGGTTCCGGCATCAGCTTTTTCTGTTGATTAATAAATTCAGCGTCCAGCTTCGTCCACTCGTTTAAATCAAAGACGAAAAATTTATTAGTATTGAGCACCTCACCGGCACCAATTGTAACCAATTTTTTTACAGATGACGGATAATTTGCCGCAAGTGTATAACCAGAATAGCCACCGTCGCTGAAGCCAATCACTGTGACTGGTTGTTTAATGCCGACATCTGTGAGTACAGCTTGTATGTCGTCGGCACGCTGGTTGAGAGTGAACGGCGTGTAACCAATTTCTGACTTGCCGTGTCCGCGCGTTGATATGACAATAACTTGATTAGAATCTTTGAGTTTGTCGATAAAGCAGCCCATTTCATAGGCGCAGCCAAGCCCGCCGCCGTGAAGAATTACAACCGGTTCACCTTGTCCATAGACTTCGTAATAAATCTTTGCGTCACCGGACTTTACATAATGACCGGCCGACTCATTATCACCATAAGGAGTTGCACTTGATTCCATTTGCGGCGTCTGACTAAAATACTTCAATGCTTCAACCTCGCCAATTCCAAATGTCAAGATGCTTGCCAAAACGATTGCTGCAGGTATCTTTTGAAAGTATTTCATCATTAATTCAGCCTTTCTATGTTGCTACTTTGACACCACGCTTGCAACAAACACAATTACTGCTATTGATATGCCAGCAATACCCGCCATCGCTGTGATCGTCAAATTTTGAACGTGACGTCCGATATTATCAATCTTCGTATCCAGTTTATCAAATTTTGAATCCATCTTTGCGTCCATCTGCTCAAATTTAGCATCCATTTTGTCGAATTTTACATTTATTTCACGCCAATCAGCTTCTCGTTGTGATTCCCATTTATCGGCTAATTTATCTATCTTATCACTTAGCCGCTCAACTTTATCACCAAGCCGCTCCATTTGCCTTTCAATTCGATCTTGCCGAGCTTCTACCTGTTCAATTCGATCTGCCATGTCACTCACCACCATTCATAATGATCCACTTATTGATATTCGATATTTCACTGTGCGAGTGCAGGAGTATTTGTCAAATTTCTGATCAGAAATTATATATTTAAGAATTCATAAAACTTAACACAGTTGGGTTTTAATGTATTGTTATTTTCGTGCTATCATTCTTGTCTTCTGACATAACTTCGGCCAGATTTTCGATTGTTGCTTCAAGATCGGTATCTACAGCTACCATTGCATCAAAGCGCGTACCTTCACTTATTATCACATTCTTGCCTTTCATAAAGGCACCGCCTACTACATAGAAAACAGAAGCAGCTATTGCACCTTCATCGTTATTGGCCTTCTTGTTTTGTCCAAATTCCAATGGAATTTCAACACCATTTAATGCCTTGACTGAAACGATTTGAAATTCTAATCTGCCGCCTCTTCCAAATGCTCCAGCCCTTCTGGCTCTTGTAGCAACAGCTTTTACTTTGCTTCCCTTAGGAATAACCATAACATCATTGATAATCAGATTCTTACTGGTCACAAAAGGTAACATATCGCCAGCCTGTATTTCTTTTGTTGAAATAGTTCTCGACACTTCCACTTCTATGACTGTATCTTTAGGTATGTAAATGTGACCTTTAGGTATACTCGTCATAGTAACAGAAGGAGTTTCGGCATCTTCTGATTCAGCAAGTACCGCCGAAGGTGACATTGCCAACATTACGGTACTCAAAACAATAGCAGCTGATTTAATGAGTTTCTTTTTCATAATGTATCTAACTCCAATCAAATGTCACGTCATACTGATAAGAACTACTTAATGAGTTACGCAATACCCTTCTTCTTCTGTAACGTAACTAACGTCTTATAGCAGTTTGAACGAATATTAATGTAATCGTCAATACCGGCGTTCTTGTAAGTTTCAACCAATTCTTCAGGAGCAGTGCCAGCCAGATAAACCGTTGCATTTGGAAGAACTTCGTGGAGTTTCGGTGCAAGTGCTGGTACAATCTCAGGATAAGTTGCATCGGTTGAGCAGATTACAACTGCGTCAGCACCAGCTTCTTTCGCGGCAGCCGCGCACTCATCAGCGGTATTAAAACCATTGTTGCCAATAATCTGGAATCCGCCAACTTGCAAAAAGCCTGTGGTAAAGTCTGCACGTGCCTTATGCTGTGGAATAGGACCCATATTTGCCAGGAAGATTTTTACGTTGTCGCCGTTGTGTGCAGCTTTAAAATCTTCAGTGGCTTTACGGAGTGCCTCAAATTTTTCACTGCGTCGATGTGCTGTAATAGCCGTTACTGTTTCAGCTTCGCCCGTGCCCAGTGCTTGACGAATTTCAGCAATAGTAGCACCGGCAGCGGCAGCAGCAATAGCGGAATCCACTTCATCCACTTTGATTGATTGTACTGCCGTCTTAACAGCACCAGCATCAACCGAAGCCAGGAATTTCTCCACATCTGCAACACGGTTCTTTTTATTATCATCAAAATTTTCTGCACGAGTATCAAGTCGTTCCTCTGTCATATTTGGATACATATTTGTTCCGACAATTCTGTCACGTCTTGACTCTGCGGCTTTTAGTCTATCAGCGAGAATTGCCGCAATCTGTTCTTGTGGATAACCGGCTTTAAGAGCTTCGACAATGCCGCCCTTTGATTCAATTGTCTGGAACTCAGCCCAGATTTTTTCTTTAATTTGTTTAGTCAGTGTCTCAACCGCCCAGCTTCCGCCAGCAGGATCAATCGGCTGAAGCAGTCCAAATTCTTCTTGCAAAATAATCTGCACGTTACGAGCAATACGACGGCTGAACTCATCGCCTTTACGAATTGGCTCATCAAATGGCGCACTCTCGAATGAATCAAGACCACCGACAACGCCGCTGAAAATCTCAGTTGTGTTGCGAAGCATATTGACGTATGGATCATAAACCGTCTTAAAGAAGAGAGCCGTACGACCGTGTACGTGAGCTTTCTGTGATTCTGCATTGCCGCCGAAAGCTTTAATAATTTCAGCCCAGATTGGACGAACTGCGCGGAGTTTAGCGACCTGCATAAAGAAATTTTCGCCCATTGAGAATCCGAACATAATCTGACTTGCCGCTTCGTCAATTGTCAATCCGCGTTCCATTAATGCACGAATATAGGCAACTGCAGTAGCAAGTGAATAAGCGATTTCCTGTACGTCGTTAGCACCGCCGTTGCTGTATGCGTCAGATTTAACCATTAACGTTCTAAGTCCAGATGCATTTTTAACTGCCCATTTAGCGGCACTTGCTGCCTCATCATAGAGTTTATCAAGACTCTGATTGAGTTTGCCGTTAGCTGCAAGCTCACCAATTGGGTCTGCACCAATGAAACCTTTTAATGCGTCGACTTTACCGCCATTCTTCTTGATTGCCGCAACGATTAAGGCAAGCATCGGAACTGCGGATTCGCCAGCATAAACGT
>JAFUTM010000249.1 GCA_017484235.1 Selenomonadaceae bacterium | reverse complement strand
TTTGCTATTGCTCCATTATAATCACCTTGATAATAAAGTTGATTGCCTTCTTCTAACAATTGATTGGCTCGGAATTCATTGTCTACTCGTTCATATTCGGCTCGTATGCGTGCTCGTTCTTCGTCCGTATTCGCGTTTTGTGCTCGTTTGCGCAGGTCTTCTACTTTCTGGTCATTCGCCTCAGCCGCCTGTTGCACAGTGTTGTTTTGATTGACTATAGTCGTTCGATTTTGGGCGTCGCGGTTTAGCCAAGCTCTCACTTCCGCATCGTCTACGTTGACTTTTACTGTGGCTCTGTACATAAGACCGGCTTCGCCATCTTGTTCAAATGGAACCGGCAAACACTCAGTTTCCAGTACTTCCAATGCATTACTCGTTATAGCTGAGATTTCATCGTTGCTCAAATTAGCATTAATGGAGTGCGAGTAAGTCTGCAAATAAACGCCAGCCTTATCCTTTGCATTGCGAATGGCTCGGTCAATTGCACGCTGCCGAGCTATTTGTTGATTTTCAAAATCACTTGTTATATATTTGCCAACGCCGGTATACGTCGCCACCTTCGCCTGTGCCACCGACACCATTGGTAAATGCAATCCATTAACTATACCAGCCGGACAAATTGTCGGCATTAACATTAAACCGCCGCACATCACTGAGGATAAAATCATTGCGCGTAATCTTTTATTTATGTACATATTTATCACCTCACACTTATTAATTAGGAATGAGGAATGACGAATGAGGAATTATTAGCCGTTGAAACCAAGTTCACGTGCCTTAGCATAATCGGCCTGAGCGCGTGCATTGTCGCCTAATTTTTGATAGCAATCACCGCGCCAATAATAGGCCTGTGCATAGTTTGAATCTATCTCTATTGCTTTAGTATAGCTCGATATTGCCTCATTATATTTCTTCAAATTACCATATGCAATACCGCGCTGGAAGTAAGCATTTAAATCCTGAGGGTTCAGTTTAATTGCTTTATTACAGTCGGTGAGGGCTTCATTGTATTTTTGCATATTGTTGTACGCCTGTGCACGATAACTATAGCCATCAGATTTATTCGGCTGTAGTTCAATGTATTTCGTAAAATAGTCAATGGATTCGTTGTGTTTTCCTAAATTGCCATATGCCATACCGAGATAGATGTACGTGCTTGAATCGTTCGGATTCAGCTCGATTGCTTTCGTAAAATCCTTTATCGCTTGCTTCATATTACCAGATATTCCATAAGCAATGCCGCGATTTGTGTAGGCAGCCGCGTGGTTTGGATTTAATTGAATTGCTTTAGAATAATCAGCTATTGCTGCGTTGTAGTTGCCCATTTTATCATAAGCAATGCCACGATTGTAGTACGCTTTCGCATATTTCGGATTTAGCTGTATTGATTTATTGAAGTCAGCTATCGCAGCGTTGTAGTTTTTCAAGTCATAATAAGCATTGCCGCGATTATTGTACGCTAGCGCTAAGTTCGGATTCAATTCTATTGCCTTATTAAAGTTGGCTATCGCAGCGTTGTAATTTTTTATTTTAGCATAAGCAACGCCACGATTGTTGTACGCATAATCATCGTTCGGATTTAGCTTGATTGCTTTATTATAGTCCGCTATTGCCGCATCGTACTTTTGCATATTTCTGTATGTATTTCCGCGATTGTTGTACGCCCAATCATAATTTGGGTTAAGTTGTATTGCCTCATTATATTTAACGATTGCACTATTGTAATCGCCATTACCGTATAATTGGTTGCCTTCGTTATATTTTTGAACAGCAAGAGTTTCTTTATCAATGGATTGTAACTCGGTGTTGACATTTGCAGTATCTTGCGGCGTGGTTGCGTTGGCGGCCGCCTGTTCTAATTTAGCAATACGCTGTTGGAGTTCGTCAACCGTCTGCTGCAGTGCTCTATTCTGTTCGACAAGAGTGGCACGTTCCTGACCGCCGCGATTCAGCCATTCATTTATCTTCTTATCTAAAACATCAGTGTCAATCTGCGCCGTGACTATTGCGCGGTACTTTGCTATGCCGGACTTATCGTTAATCGGAATTATCTCATATTTAACATCAATAATTTGTAATATGCCGGCAGTAAAAGCAACAATCTCATCGTCCTGCAGTTTCGCATTTTTAACAACACTCAAGCTGCTGATAAAGACGCCGGCCTGTTCGAGTGCATTGCGTTCAGCGTAGAGTTTTGCCTTACTTTTTATGTCGCCAGGCGGCACGTCGTCTGAAAGAACATAATCACCTATTCCGGTATACGTCTTAATTTCCGCGTGGGCAACTGAGACCAACGGCAGTGGCAACTCAAAATTAACTGGATAGATGCCCGAACTTACTGTCAAAACACCGGCCAGCACCGACGCCACAATCAGCTTATTAAACTTTTTCTTACGCACAAATGTCACCTTGTTTTCTTTAAATCGAATGGCTATTCATTAACGAATAATACTTATCGGGCAACCGTGTAATCTTGCCGGTTGATTTAGACGTGAAAACATTTTGAGTATGACCGGTGACTAAAAGTTTATCACCGCGCCGAATCTCATAATCAAACTCCATTTTCGCCTTAGTGAGAGCAACAGCCGTTGTAATAATGTCTAAATCATCATCGAAGTGCGCCGGCGAATGGAATTGAGCCTCAACTTTAGTTATAGGAAACAGTATACCGTCAGCCATTAAATCATTGAGCGAAATGCCGATCTTACGCAAATACTCAACGCGCCCGATTTCAAACCAGCGAATATAATTTGAATGATGAACCACACTCATCGTGTCGGTATCATAAAAATGTACCTTATGTTTTGTCGTTATCGTCATAATAACACCTCCAATACTTTAATCTTGCTCAAAATGAAGGTTTGCCTGAGCAAATATCGCTGCCTCTATCATAGTGAGTTCTTTGGTTGTTACGCTTTTCGTCTGCATTGATACAGGGAAGCCCTTCATATCGTACATTATTTCTTCGAGTGATACACGATAATCACCGAATCTGTCATTGCGCATTTTTTTTGCCTGAAGGTATTGAACCAATATATATTTGCAATTTAGTTTAGTGGCTTTGTTTAAAACATCTGTCAGAGAATCATCAAATTCAGCGAAATTTTTAATTTCATCGACCTCTTTAACTCCAACTTCGTCAAACAACACATTCGGCAGCTGCATCGTTAGTTCATCTCTCATTGCGTGAAAGACATATTTAAAATCTTCGTCGGTAAAGCTGTTCTTCATCACCTGCATTGGTGCCACATAGATTAAGTCGGCATTTTTGCCGGCATTAGGCTGATTATCTGGATTATTAAAAATATTTGCATTGTCACCTAATTTTACATCATAATAATCTCTAATTGCGCAGTCAAGGTAGACCGACATTTTATGTGGAAAGTGATCTACTGTACTAACTGGCTTGTATTTTAGTAACTCACCAAAATGTACATAGCCGAGCAAATGAAGTGACTTTTTAATTGGATCGCCGCTGACAGTGATTCGCGTTAAATTTATTTTATTTTCAAATGCATCAGCAAAACTTTTATTGCCAACTGCCGGCGCACCGAAGGTCATCACTGTAAGTTGATTAGGATTGAGACCAAGTTCAATGAGTTTAGCCGCCATAATTATGGATACTGCGCCGCCCAAACTGTGTCCAGTCAGATATAACTTCGCATTAGGATTATTAGATACCTCATTAATTAAATTTTTGTATACATCATTTTTTAAAATCACATTAGCGTAATCTTTGAAGCCCTTATGCACCATTGGAGTTGTTGAGGAATCAGCTTCTGTATCATCATTATTACTTGCAAACGGCACCATTTTAGTCCTAAAATCCACTTTGGCGTCCTTGACTTCGTCTGTACCGCTGGTCGAAACTATTTTAATTAATGTGCCGTCGTCATATTTATTGCCAAGAATTAGAACTTTAGCATTTGCCTTATCAGTTTCATCAATAATAGACTCTATACTCCAGCCGTGATTTTTAATCATACTTCTGACCAAAAAGCCATTATCCTCATTATATGAAGCCATAGAAGCCGCCGCACATATTAGTCGCATTTCCACATCATTCAGTGTCGCTGCGAATGAGGAATTAGTCCATATCAACGTTAAAGTAAATACAAGCCACATTATAAACTTAGTCATTGCTGCACCTTCTTATATCTTATTTTCACGCCAGATTTTTATTGCAAATATAAATAAGCTGATTAAAGAAATATATTCAGCTATCGTCCAAAGAGTTTGCCCAACATATTTAACCGTGATAAAATGTTCACCGACAGGCACGTCAATGCTGATTCTATGCTTATCATCATTTGTATATAAGTTAAGCTCCGTTCTGTCAGCAGTATAAGCGGTATAACCTGGATAATAAAACAGCGGCAGCCGCATCGTCAACGGCTCATTGGCATTGACATTAAACGTAAGAGTTGTGCCCTTCTTTGTAAAGTTAGTGACAACTTCCGCTGGCTCAATGCCGTCAAATGGAATAATTGTTGGCTTAACTATATCTTTAAACCAGTCGTCCTCTGAATTTACAACTAAATCTTGCCACAGGACACCTTTATATATATAATCAGCGTATCCTATATGTGCAATTTTGTCAATCTCATCTTTATTCATCTTTACAGTAAACATAGAAAAATAATACCTTGAATTAATGCCCATTATCATTTTCTTTATGATGAATTTGCGAATGTCGGTTTCTGTCTTAAATTCAATTTCCGGTTTATCTTTAAAAAGCGGCTGCGCTAAAAATAACATATTTGATCCGGCTATAATAAAACATACCGATATGATTAACACGCGACATTTTTTCAATCCGTCTGCTAATTGCTTTAATGAAATAGTAGCACAATAAGAAAAAGTAAACGCAGCAATCATCATAACTCTGAACGGATACTGTATAACGTCCATACAGCGATCGACATACGGAATAGTTTTTAATATCACCCAAGGCGTCCTTGCGAACGTCAATATAACAGTGACAATACTGATTAACAGCATAAAATAAAATGCCGGTGTCATATTAATACCAGAATGCTTTTTAAAAAAGTGCTTAATAATAAATAATGCAATCACAAGCACGATTGCATATCCAAAAAAGCCT
>JAFUTM010000024.1 GCA_017484235.1 Selenomonadaceae bacterium | reverse complement strand
ACAACGCGCTCCAGAAAGCAATTGATCAGCAGACTGACATCTGTGCGGTTGAATCACGTCTCGACTACACGAGCAGCAACCTGACGACATCCAGTGAGAACGTCCAGAACGCTGAGTCCACAATCCGCGACGCAGATATGGCTAAGGAAATGACGAACTACACGAAGAATAACGTCCTGCTTCAGGCGGCACAATCAATGCTTGCCCAAGCTAACCAGAACTCCTCGGCAGTCCTCAGCTTGCTGCAATAATCCACATAACTTAGCGGCTTGACAAACTTAATCAATAAGTAAATCCAGTTGGTGTTTGAATCGATTTAAACATCAACTAATATAAAAAAAGAACTCATCATCATTCGGTGGTGAGTTCTTTAATTTATAGTTTTTAATCAAACATAAATTTCCGGTTCATTTAAAAATACATCGGTTATGCCTTTTGATTCAAGTTTTTGTAAATCAAGACGATTGCCTGTTGGCAGCTCCGGCCAAAGATGACCGGTAAACCACGCACGTACATCATAATTAGATAATTCATCGGCTGATAAATCTATTCCAGTGTGAAGTGGATGAATTGCATTGGCACCGCAGCCACCTTTTATTTTATAGAGACAATCCGAAGCATATCTGTCAATTATTCCGAGTTCAATTTTAGAATCCAAATGGCGCATCTTTTCGACGGATTTAGTATAAAAACTGGAATATATGATGTTGTTTTGCCAGCCTTTTTTAGCTGCAAGATTGAGAATAGATTCTTCCATACCGTCATAGTAAATATTGCTGTTTTTGAGTTCGATATTTAATTTGAGTCCGAGCTTCATTTTGTCCAACAATAAATCAAAGACTTCTTCCATAGTTGGAATTTGATATTTACCGGCAATTCTTAATTTTTTGAGTTCAGATAATGTATAATCTTTAATATAGCCGCTGCCGTCAGTTGTTCGATCTACCTTTTCATCGTGGCAAACAACAATTTGTTTATCTTTGGTAAGCTGAATATCAAGTTCAATGCCCATGAAGTCCATAAGGCCGGTAAGTTCGCCTGCCTTTTCAAAAGATTTCAGCGTATTCTCAGGATAACGAAGACTACAGCCTCTGTGTGCCCAAATTTTCATTTTAATATAACCTCACATAATGGAGCCGCGTTGCTCAGTAATAAATTGTTCCATAACATTTGCGATTGCAATAGATTCACCACGTGTCAATCTAAAGTCATTACGATTTTTATCAGTAAGTTGCATTAAAAGATCATTAATTTCATATCTCAAGCCGTCGCCTAAAAAAGTTTCGCCGTACTTTTCAATATCATTTGGATTTTCATAATGAACTTCAAAATATGTGGTTTTCCACCACGGTGCAGATACTAAAATGTAGCCTCTTGTGCCGGAAATTAGAAGACGGCCTTCAGATTTAACACCAAGACCACAGGTGGCAGTTGCCAATCCGGTTGGAAATTTAAACGAGGCTTTAGTGAAAAGGTCTAATCCATTATCACCTAAAATTGTATCAAAACGAAGACGTTCATAATTTTCTCCAAATATTTTAAGTATTGGAAGTAAAACATAACTGCCTAGTTCCAAAAAACTGCCGCCATATTTAGTATCGACAAGTTCTCTATGATTCGGAGCTTCAAGCTTAGTGAAACAGGCTTCTATATTTCTGATACTGCCGATCTTGCCGCTGCCAGCAATACCCAAGAGCCGGTGAAATCCAGGACAGTAAGCTGTTTTAATTCCTTCCATAAGTATGAGATTATTTTTCTTAGCCAGTGCAAATAGCTCTTCAGCTTGACTTTTCTGTAAAACCATTGGTTTCTCTGCTAAAACGTGTTTGCCATTTTCAAGAGAAGATTTTATGTAATTATAATGTGTTTCGTGAGGTGACGCTACGTAAACCATATCAACATTGTTATAAAAATCCTCTAAAGTTGAATATGCATTAATTTCCCATTTTTCCGCAAATTTATTGGCACTTTCAACGTGTGGATTATATACGCCTTGAATATTAACACCACTCACACTTTTAGCTTCAATAACAAAGCGGTTCGCAATTCTTCCATTGCCAATTATTCCAATCCTTTGAATATGACGCCGCTGCTCACGAAGCATTGTACTTGAAATATTTTTTGTACGTTCCAGATATACAACCTTGCAATAATCACTTATATAATCGAATTTTCCAACCCAATCGGAACCAACTGTGAAAATATCAATATTATATTTTTTTATATCACTGAATTTTTGACCAACTTGTTCTTCTATAATAATTTCATCAGCAAAGCCGGTTTTTCGAACATTTTCAATTCTCGTCATTAATGAATCAATAACACCGAGCTTGCCTCTGGCTTTATCAAAATTCTCGGTTGTAACACCAACTATTAAATAGTCACCCAGAGCTTTAGCTCTTTGCAAAAGGCGGTAATGTCCTTCGTGAAATAAATCAAATGTACCATAAGTTATTACTTTAGTCATAATATCACTCCTAAAAAATTATAATAAAATTAATTTATCAACAAAATATAGTTAAATTAGTTTAACTTGTTTTTAACAAATTGATAAATTTTTTTGCCCGCCGTTCCATCAATACTGGCATTAAGGCGTTTATAAAAAATTAACTGTGATTCTTTATCAAATGGCCGTCCTGGCAATGTTTCATCTAACAAGTCTTTTAATGTTTGAAATGCATTTTCAAAACAACTATAAGGAATCCACGATGATTGATTTGAAAAACCGTGATATT
>JAFUTM010000248.1 GCA_017484235.1 Selenomonadaceae bacterium | reverse complement strand
TTGTTGTCGGAATCAAAACCTTTGCCTTCGTCAGCAACTAAAATGGAAAGTGCTGAAGGTGAATAGAGCAGTCGGACTTGCGCCTGTCTCACTCCAGAATGTCGCACTACGTTATTTAAGCTTTCCTGTATGATTCTGAACACCACAATCTCAACGTATTTGGGCAAAAGAATTTCATTGCCGTCAACTTTAAACGAAACATTTAGTATATCTCGTTCGTTTAACCGAGTCGTCAATTGTTTAACTGCAGCAGACAATCCAACTGACTCCAACGCCAAAGGTCTAAGATTGAACATTATCTGGTGAATAGAATTTAAGCACTCGTCTAATTGAAGTTTCATGTCTTTAATATTTTGTTTGAGTTTAGATAAATCTGATGTTTCCAATATTTCGGCAGAAGATAACTGAGCAGTCATATTTTCGACGCTTCGTGCAGGTCCGTCGTGGAGTTCACGCGCCAGTCGATGGCGTTCCGCTTCCTGCGCCTGTATTATTTGCGCATTAATTGATTTTTCTTTAGGTTTAATATAATACTCAGAGTAAACAAAGCCCTTAATTTTTGTGCTCAGATAGTGCATTACGGTGCCAATTGCAAGTGATAATTCCTCCGTCTGCTTTAGACGTGAGTTTAAAATTTTTAATCTGCGTTCGGTTTTATCACCTTGTATTCCGAGTTTTTGCCAGCGGTCTCGTTCAATGTCAAGTGCAATTTGTATCTTTTTAACTTGTTCGTAGCTGTCTTTAAGTTCATCTTCAGACACATTTGGGCTGCTGCTCACTTTTGCAAAATTTTGTTTGGATAATTGCTCTTGAGACATTAATGAGTCAATACGATTCATTGATTGCAGCGTTTGACTTTGTAAATTATCCAATTGTTTCTGGGTAGAAGTTATTTCGGATTTTGTAACTTGATAAATTTCAAAAAATTGAGCTTTGTGGTCTTCTATAATGGTGACTGTTTTATCCAGCATCTTGCTCAAAACGTCATCGTCTAATTTTCCATTCAATTAACTCACTCCTGTAGTTTACAACCTCATTTTATAGTTGGACGCCAATTTGGCATAATGTTTATTTCGTGGATTTAGTTTAATGGCTTCTTTAATATTATTCATTGCTTCTTTAAAATTGCCGACGAATGCCTCAATCTCCGCCAGCCGCGCATAAACTACGTCTACTGCTCCGGCAAAATAGGATTCTTCGTGTATATCCTTTGGCATATTGCGCCACACTTCGAGTGACTTGTGCAGGCTGATATATGCCTCATCTAATCGGTTGAGGCCGCACAATATCATTCCGCGTTCTGCATAAAATTCCGGCAAGTTTGGCAAATTTGTAACAGCTTCATCAGCAACTTTTAACATGTCCTCATCAGAATATTTTAAGGCTCGCATTGCATTTAGTATCTTATGATACATATTGCCTCTGCCAACTACGGCTTCTACATCAGAATTAAGTGCCTGCTGCGCGTGATAAAGTGATTTTTCATAATCTTTCAAGCCGGCATAACAATCGGCAAGTGCCATATCGTGCTGCGGTTTGCGGCCGTATTTTTTTATTTCAAGTTCTATAAGTTCAAGGTTACGATAAAGTTTGCTGTTAATTATCTGTAAGCCATATCCAGTATGATAGATTGCTAAATCATCGCTGCCAAAGACATAAGATAATTTAGTTTCATCATTAATATTTGTAATGTTTTCGTGAATAAGCCCGCGATAACGCAGATAATCAGTATTTTTGAATATTCTGAGGCACCAATCTTTGCTTAACTCATTGCCGCCATTTTCTTCATCTATGTTAATTCGTGGTATTAAAATTGTTTCATTGTCAGATAGATTTTCTACGGCACGCCTTACCTTTTTGGGTGAAACAAAAAATTCATCAGCGTCAAGAAAGATTATCCAGTCACCTGTTGCATTATCAATAGCTAAATTGCGCGGTGTTGAAAAATCATTTTGCCACTCCGTCTCAATCACTTTTGCGCCATAATTCTTTGCGATTTCAATTGTGTTATCTGTTGAGCCGGTATCGACAACAATAATTTCATCAACCTGCGTTTTGAGACTGTCTATTGAGCGCGGCAGGTTCTTCGATTCGTTTTTAACCATATAGCACGCTGATATTTTTAATTTAGAAGTAATATCTATTTTTGATTTTTGGGAAGATTTCTTTTTTTTCACATTAATAACCTTCTATTTATAATTTTACGACTTGCATTTATTTACATTAACGATTAAAATGTATAATGTAATTTTTATTCCATTAATAATTATAAGGAGAATATCATGGGATTTTTAGATAAAGTTAAAAGTTTACTGCCTAAAAGGAAAGAACCGGATTTAAAAAATAATATACCTAAAGAGAAAGAAAATATCCGCAAAACATTCGGCGTATATTGCCGTACCAATCACAACACTGAAGGTGATAAACTCTGTTCAAAATGTACTGCGCTGCTGAGTACGGTTTTCACTAAAATAAGTCGCTGTCCGTATGGTATCAACAAACCAATCTGTGATAAATGTGAGACGCCGTGCTTTGGTGAAAAAGCAACAAACGAATTTATAACAATAATGAATTCCAATCAGCGCAAAATGCTATTTTCACACCCAATGATGACTATCAAACACAAGATGGCGAGTATTGGTATGGATTATGCCAAGCGTGAACGAGATAAAAAGCAGACTGACAAACAGAAGCAGACGGAGGAAAAAGTTAAAGCCAAAATCAGCAACGCAATGAAATCGCCAAAGTCTTCAAAATCTAAAGCCAAAGCCAAGTCTAAAAAGAAGAAGAAATAATTAAACATTATAAAAAATATCACCGACATCAACAATTAAATTGTCGAAAATTGATACTTTAATTGTGTATCTGACATCTGCACGTTCATTATCGTCTAAATTGGAAAGTTCTTCTGGCGTATAGACGTGATAAACGTGGTCAATTTTATATTTACCATCGATCAGATGATAAACTTGCACGGTCTTGTCAGCGTGATTAACAATCCAGTATTCTTTGACGCCATTTCGTTCATAGGCGTCTTTTTTTATGCCGATGTCATTTTTAGCTGTTGACGGAGACAAAATCTCAACGACTAAATCCGGTACAGCACGAATATTTTTCCCGTGCTTGAAAATATTTAAATCACGGAAAACACTAACGTCTGGTTTAAAAATATTCTTTTCGTCTGGAAGATGAATATCCATATTGTCTCCAAAAACATTACCACAATCATATTGGCGACAATAATTTTTAAAAATCATAACTAAATTGCTGTCAATCAATCCGTGTTCCCAAGTAGGACTGGGCGACATAACTTTCACTCCTTCGATGATTTCGTAACGCCTAACATAATCCAGTCTGTAAGCTTCACCTGCCACAATAATCACGCTCCTTAGTTTAATAAATCAACTAGTCTTAGCAGTGGATTTTGGTGGATATTGAGATTCTAAACTAAACTCTTCGGTTAAAGGTGTCGGCTTTTCACCGGCAAGGATTTTCTTTTGGATTTCCTTTTCGCCCTGTCGACCGATATTAACCAAAATGCCCATTGCCGCCATAGTAACAATGAGCGATGTACCGCCATAGCTGATAAACGGCAGAGGCACGCCGACAACTGGGAACATTCCGCCAACCATTAATAAATTTGCAATCGCCTGTCCGACGACAAGAATCATTATACCCATAGATAAAATCTGACCATATACATCTTTAGCTTTATTGGCAACTCTGGCACTGTAAACGGCAAGCGCAGCAAATAATATAAATACAAATAGCGCACCTAAACAGCCATTCTCCTGACAAAAGATAGCAAAGGCAAAGTCAGTATGAGCTTCCGGCAAATAATCATACTTACTGACGCCAACGCCGAGACCCATTCCAGTCAGTTCGCCGCTGCCGATAGCAGATAGTGACTGCACTGTTTGATAGCCCATATTTTGAGCATCCGACCACGGATCAAAAGTAACTTTTAATCGTTCAATACGATATGGCTGGCGAAGAATCATTCCTATTGCTCCAACGACAACGATTCCTATCATTGTTAAAAGTTTACGCTGCTCAAGACCGACAACTATCATCATAAAAATCGGCACACCTAATATTATGCAAGCGGTACCCATATCCGGTTCCTGTTCAGTCAGTGCGAACATAAGAAAGATGATGCCCATTTGCGGCGTTATTATATCTATCGTGCGTTTTGCCTGAACCTGTACAGCTAAATAGGCAGAAGTCAGCAATATTGACACTAACTTTGCCATTTCTGCCGGCTGAAATTGTGTTATGCCGAGCGGCAGCCAGCGTTTAGCACCGTTTACTGCCGGACCAATCAGCAGAACGAGTATTAAACAGATTATCGTGAAGCCTAGCACAAATGGTATGTACCTTCGCCAAACGTGATAATCAAATGTAAAGCAGCAGCCAAAGGCCACCATTCCTATGACAATATTAATTACGTGTCGTTTTAAAAAAAAGTATGGCGTATCAAAATCCGCTTCGGCAATTATAAAACTTGAACTAAATACATTAATAGTACCCAAAATCAGCAATACGACCATTATGCCAATTATTGCTTCCATATCATTATTCCAAAATCGTTTACCTTCACTTTTGGAAGGTTGATTTTTTTGATTCGATTTAGTATCCGCCTTCTTTTTAGGCAACTTATCCACCTCATTAATCATCTAAAATTTTACGACGCAGCGGCAAATAGGAACGCCCAGACTGCTAAATTTTTTCTCGTATTCAGTTTCCACATTGCCGGCTAAATTATCAGCGTGCAAATCATAAGTTATATCGCTGACGTTAAGATTAGCCAGCTCAAATTGTTCAAGCGAAAAATCAAACAGGCCGCGATTGTCCGTTTTAAAGTGAATCTCACCGTTAGGCACTAAAATACGTCTATACTTATCTAAAAATCGAATATGTGTAAGTCGACGTTTAGCGTGGCGTTTCTTAGGCCAAGGATCGCAGAAGTTGATGTAAATGCGATCCACCTCATTCTCATCAAAAATATCTTCAATATTATTTATGTCAAAGATGAGAAGCCGCACATTAGTCAGGTCCTTTTCCCGAATTTTTTTAGCAGCCGCATACAAGACGGTTGATTCCATTTCCAGACCGAGAAAATAAATATTTTTATTGAGTTCAGCCGTCTGACTTATAAAGTCGCCCTTACCGGTTCCAAGCTCAATAAATAAATGTCTGTCTGCGTTTGAAACTGAATCGGCAGAATCAACAGAATTAACCCAAAGATTTCGCCAGTGCCCTTTATTAGCGTCATTGATGTCAGTGTCGGCGTTTATAATGATGTCATTAAATTTGATAATTTTTTCGTTTATATTTGATTTCTTTCTGAGTCGCAAGTCGTCACGTCCTTATAATAGTGTTTAGTTTTTTTATATATAATATATTAAAAAGTCGCATATGTCAAAAATTTTAAATTTCTTTTCTGATTGTGACGAAAAATCATTTACAATTGTTATCAAATATTGTATCATAAAATAAAGTTAATTATTATATATTAGGAGGTATGTTTAGTGAATATCCACGAATATCAAAGTAAGGCAATTTTGAAAAGTTATGGAGTTGCTGTACCGAATGGCAAGCCGGCTTTTACGGTTGATGAGGCTGTTGAAGTTGCCAAAGAACTCAATAAGCCGGTCGTCGTCGTTAAGGCTCAGATTCACGCTGGCGGTCGCGGTAAAGCTGGCGGCGTTAAGCTGGCTAAAAATTTAGATGAAGTCAGACAATATGCGACGGAAATTTTGGGCAAAACTCTTGTTACTCACCAGACCGGACCGGAAGGCAAAAAAGTTAATCGTCTCCTCATTGAGGAAGGCTCCAACATTAAAAAAGAATATTATCTCAGCTTCGTCATTGATCGTCAGACGGCGCGTGTGGTAATGATGGGCTCCGAAGAGGGCGGTATGGAAATTGAAAAAGTCGCGGCTGAAATGCCTGACAAAATCGTCAAAGAATACATTGATCCTGTAATTGGCCTTGCACCGTTCCAGGCGTCTCGTATGGCTTATGCAATGAACTTTCCTGCTGCAGCAATTCGTAAAGTCACTAAATTGATGACTTGCCTGTACAATGCATTTATCGGTAAAGATTGCTCGTTGGCTGAGATTAATCCTCTCGTTGTGACGCAGGACGATGATGTAATTGCACTTGATGCAAAACTCAACTTTGACGACAGCGCCTTATTCCGTCACCCAGACGTTGAAGAACTACGTGACGAAACTGAAGAAGATCCAAAAGAACGCCGCGCATCTAAGGCAGGCCTCAATTACGTCAATCTTGGCGGCGACGTGGCTTGTATGGTCAATGGTGCTGGTCTCGCAATGGCGACGGTTGATATTCTTAAACATTATGGCGGTGAGCCGGCAAACTTCCTCGATGTAGGCGGCGATTCTTCACCAGAAAAAATTGCGGAAGCGTTCCAGATTATGCTAGACGGTGGGCAGTCCAAAGGCATCTTCGTCAATATTTTTGGCGGCATCAATCGCTGTGACGCGGTTGCAAACGGAATCATCGAAGCGGCTAAAATTATTTCCGAAGACGGCAAGTCCATTCCAGTGCCGGTCGTCGTTCGTCTTGAGGGTACTAATGTTGAGCTCGGCCGTCAAATTCTCAAAGATTCACCAATTAAAAACGTCATTATGGCACCTACAATGGAAGACGGCGCAAAGGAAGTAGTTCGTCTCGTCAAAGAAGCTGAAGCAAAAGGTTAATTTAATTATAAGTAATTGAATGGAGCAATATTTATGAAATTCAAAGAGTTAGAAGATTTTCTTGGCACGCATTTCATCTACACTTATGATAACGGCTGGGAATATGAATGGTATGCAAAGAACGACCACACCGTTGATTATCGCATACACGGCGGTATGGTCGCAGGCCGCTGGGTTAAAGACCAGGAAGCTTATATCGTTAAACTTGCAGACGGAATTTTTAAAGTCGCCTGGACTGAACCGACCGGCACTGATGTTGCACTTGATTTTATGCCCAATGACAAACACGTCAATGGAGTTATTTTCTTTCCAAAATGGGTAAAAGATCACCCTGAAATTACCGTCTGCTTCCAAAATGAACACATCGCGCTTATGGAAGAGTCGCGGTTGAAGTATGACACTTATCCAAAGTATCTTGTGCCGGAATTTGCAACGATTACTTACATCGGCAAAGCTGGTCAAAACAACGACGACGTTATTGCCGAAGCTCCATATAAAGGTATGACTGACGACATTCGCAATGGCAAATACTTTGATGAGAATTATCGCAGAATCACGAAGTAACATTTAACCTAAAAGGGCGAGAAAACACCCACGTCTAAAAGTGGTGGGATGAATCGCGCCACTATTATTGATAAGCAGCAAAATATATGATATACTCAACTCATTGGAGGTGAGCAGCGTTAAAGATAAGAAAATGAACAAAGCCTACAAATTCAGGATATACCCAACGGTTGAGCAAAAGGTAATGTTTGCCAAAACTTTCGGTTGTGTCCGCTTCATCTACAATCACCTGCTCTCCGATAAACGAGATAACAAACCATCAAAGACGCCTGCGGCTTACAAACTGGAGTATGAATGGCTTGGTGAAGTT
>JAFUTM010000247.1 GCA_017484235.1 Selenomonadaceae bacterium | reverse complement strand
TAGCCGTTGGAAGCGGCAAGCTCCTTGACAATGGTAGCCGTGCAGCAATGGAAGTTAAAGTTGATGATAACGTAATCTTTAATAAATACTCCGGCACCGAAGTCAAAGTTGACGATGTTGAATACTTAGTGATTCGTGAAAGTGATATATTGGCAGTATTATAATAATGTTACTTGATTAGGCGGAATATATTTATACTAGTTCGCCACTTAACCAGATAAATTTGGAGGTAAACAATATATGGCAAAAGAAATTTTGTTTGATGAAGAAGCGCGTCGTGCGTTGATGAAAGGCGTTGACGCACTTGCAAATGCAGTTAAAGTTACACTTGGACCAAAAGGTCGCAATGTAGTTCTTGATAAAAAATTTGGTGCACCAGCAATCACAAATGACGGCGTAACGATAGCTAAAGAAATCGAGCTGCCGGATCCATTTGAAAATATGGGCGCACAACTCGTTAAAGAAGTTGCCACGAAGACAAATGACATCGCTGGCGACGGTACAACGACAGCAACTCTGCTTGCACAGGCAATCGTTCGTGAAGGTATGCGCAACGTCGTAGCTGGCGCAAACCCAATGATCGTCAAGAAGGGCATTGAAATTGCCGTTAAGAAACTCGTTGAGGAAATTGCCAAGAAATCCAAAAAGGTTGAAGGCAAAGAGGCAATTGCTCAAGTTGCAACAATTTCTTCAAGTGACGAAGAAATCGGCCGCCTGATTGCGGACGCTATGGAAAAAGTTGGTAATGACGGTGTTATCACTGTTGAAGAGTCCAAGACAATGATGACTAACCTTCGCTTTACTGATGGTATGCAGTTTGATCGCGGCTACATTTCACCTTATATGGTGACCGATGCTGACAAGATGGAAGCTGTTATGGACGATCCTTACATTCTTATCACTGATAAGAAGATTTCTTCTATCCAGGATATTCTTCCTATTCTTGAGCAGGTTGTAAAACAGGGCAAGCAGCTCGTCATCATTGCTGAAGATGTTGACGGCGAAGCACTTGCTACTATCGTTGTCAATAAACTGCGCGGTACCTTCAAGGCTCTTGCCGTTAAGGCTCCTGGTTTTGGCGATCGTCGCAAGGCTATGCTTGAAGATATTGCAATTCTCACCGGCGGCACAGTCATCAGTGAAGATGTAGGCCGTAAACTCGACAGTGCAACTTTTGAAGATCTTGGTCGTGCTCGTCAAGTGCGCTCCACTAAAGAAGAAACCACTATCGTTGAAGGTGTTGGCGACAAGAAAGCTATCGATGCACGTGCTGCTCAGATTCGTAAGCTCATTGAAGAATCCACCTCTGACTTCGATAAAGAAAAACTCCAGGAACGCCTTGCTAAACTTGCTGGCGGCGTAGCAGTCATTGAGATTGGTGCAGCAACTGAAGTTGAAATGAAAGAAAAGAAACTCCGCATCGAAGACGCTCTCAACGCTACTCGTGCAGCAGTTGAGGAAGGTATCGTCGCAGGCGGCGGCACAACATTTATTGATATTCTGCCAAGCCTTAACGATGTCAAAGCAGAAGGCGATGCCAAAGTTGGCGTTGAGATCGTCAAACGTGCTATTGAAGAGCCTGTTCGTCAGATCGCTAACAATGCTGGTCTCGAAGGCAGCGTAGTTGTCGAAGAAGTCAAGAAGGCTGGCGAAGGCGTTGGCTTTAATGCTTTAACTAATGAATATGTCGATATGATTAAAGCTGGTATCGTTGATCCTGCAAAGGTTACACGTTCCGCGCTCCAGAATGCGGCTTCAATCGCAGCAATGGTTCTCACTACTGAGACTTTGGTTGCTGACAAGCCAGAACCAACTCCACCACCTCCACCAGCAGGTATGGGCGGAATGCCAGGAATGATGTAATTTAACCTGACTCCAAATATCATTTAGTTTTCTGTTGACATGATGTTAAAATGAAATATAATTGTTATGTAGTATAATTTATAATATCTTATTGTAAATCATTTGCCTGTAGTAGCGAGACTATGGGCAACAAGTAACACAGATAAAGGCGTATCGTTTGGTACGCTTTTTTAATTAGGAATGAGGAATGTTGAATGATGAATTTTTCTTTTACCAATTCCTCATTTCTAATTCATAATTCCTCATTAGATTGGTGGTGTGATTATGAAAATACGTGTTCCGCGCATAGTGGTTGCTGCCACACAGAGCGGCTCCGGCAAAACAACAATTACTACTGGAATTATTGCGGCATTAAAAAATCGTGGCTTGGTCGTTCAATCATATAAAATTGGACCAGATTATATTGATCCTAATTATCATTCACTTGCCTCTGGCAGATTGACACATAATCTGGACTCGTGGCTTGTTCCAACTGATAAACTTAAAGATATATTTATTGAGACTTCTAAAGACGCAGACATTGCAATAATTGAAGGCGTAATGGGACTCTACGACGGCGGCAAAGGTGGAATCAGCTCAACTGCTGAGATTGCCAAATTATTAGATGCACCAGTTGTGCTGGTCGTAGACGCTAAAAGTATGGGCGCATCTGCAGCAGCAATTGCGCTTGGCTTTCGTGAATATGATAAAGAAATTAAACTTGCCGGTGTTATATTAAACAGGATCGGCTCAGACAATCATAAAAATATTATTGAGTCCGCGCTCAGAGATATTGGTATAAAGTGCTTTGGTGCAATCAAGCGCGATTCTAACCTCACGACACCGGAACGACATCTCGGCCTGCTTCCAACGGCTGAAAATGACACATCTGAACTCATTAAAAATATTGGTGAGGCCGTATCCTCACAAGTTGATACTGATTCATTGATTGATATTGCAAATAATAATTCTGATTTACAATTAAAAAACTATAATTCATTCCTCATTCCTCATTCACAATTCCTCATTAAAATAGCTGTTGCCAAAGATGAGGCCTTTAACTTCTATTATCCAGAAAGTTTAAATGTCCTCAAAAGTTTTGGCGCTGAGATTGTGCCGTTTAGTCCGCTGCACGATAATAAGCTGCCAAAAGTCAGTGGCCTTATAATTGGCGGCGGCTTTCCAGAAATGTTTGCAAAGCAGCTCGAAAATAATGTTACAATGCGCGAATCTATCAAAAATGCTGTAAATAGCGGTCTGCCGACCTTAGCCGAGTGCGGCGGCTATATGTATCTTATGAATGAGCTGTTCGGCTTCGACAATAAGCCTTATCAAATGGTTGGCGTGATTAATAAGTCCGCTAAGATGAATAATAAGCTTCAGATGGTTGGCTACGTCAAGGCGGAACTCGCCGCTGACTGTGTTCTTGGAAATAAAGGCGACATATTCCACGCACATGAATTTCATTTTTCTAATGAAATCAACGTCATCAATGGACAGCAAATATTTAATTGTGTTAAAATAAGTAATAATAAAAGTTACTCTGCCGGTTTCTTTAATGATAATGTAACTGCCTCTTATTTACATATTCATTTTGCCGGTTGTATTGATGCGGCAAAACATTTTGTGGACGCCTGTCAAAAATATGGAAGAGGGCTGGAAAATGGATAATTTAATTTATAATTATGATCCAGATCACGACGAACGCTATGAGATTATCGGAGATGAGAAATTTATTTCACCAGTTACAAATCTCGGTCATGGCACAATTATTGGTAAGTTGTTTTTTGACTTTGTAAATTATATTATAAAAAATGATATTGATACGGCGGTTTTTGTTGATGATATAGATGTACATTTTCCGGACGGCAGCCTTCTTAAACCGGATTTAAGTGTTGTCTGCAATCCTGATATTGTCAATAAAGAAGGCTCGGTCAATGGCGTGCCTGACTTAGTTGTTGAGGTTCTCAGCCGTTCAACGATGAAAAAAGATATTGGCATTAAAAAGGATATTTATGAACGCAATGGAGTTAAAGAATACTGGATCATTGACCGCTGGTCCAGGCGTGTTGATGTTTATCACTTAATTGACGGCAAGTTTGTCCTTGACGATGTTTATAACGTTTACAGTGATGATGAGTTACAAAATATGACTGAAGATGAGCGCGTGAAAATTAATTATAATATAAAAGTGTCAATTTTTGATGATTTAAATATTGATGTTCGCAGAATTTTTAAATGGTGGTTCAAGTAATTTTATGCATCAATTTTGAATGAGCTTTATTATTATGCGTTCTAGCATCTCTGCACCGTATTTTCCAAATTTGAAAGCGTAATCTGCGTCCGCCAACATTAAGAAAGCCTCTTCCAGAACTTTGTCGTTGAACTTTTTAGACGTTTCGCCCGTCTTTTGTGCAATATATGGATTTAGTCCCAATGGTTCGCCAAGTGCCCGACCATATAAACCTCTGCGCATAAAATATTTCGCTCGCATCAACAGTCTGACTTGACGTACAAGTAAAGCTATAATAGCGGCTTCTTTTCGTTCGTTCATCTGTGCCGTCAATAGATACATGGATTTTTGGAGATTCTTTTCGCCTATGGCTTCAATCAGCGCGAATGATGATACTTC
>JAFUTM010000246.1 GCA_017484235.1 Selenomonadaceae bacterium | reverse complement strand
TTTTATGCGCGGGTCGAGCCTGTGTAGAATTGAATCAATTGGAAAAAACTGTCCAAAAGTTATATCTTGAAGCATAAGTTATGACTCGAAAGGCACAGGATTTAAAATGATGTTCGGGTTGTTCTCTCTTATCCAGCCGAGTGACCACTCATTCTCAACTAATAGAACCGGCTGTTCATTGCGGTCGTAGACGAACATACCGCGATCTGCTCCTCGCAGTGTTGCAGGAGTTATTTTGCGCCCGTCTTCAAACTTTAGCCAGCGTGCCACTTCAAACGGCTGCATCGTCAAAATTACGTCAACGCTGTACTCTGACTTCAGCCGATATTGCAGCACCTCAAACTGAAGTGTGCCGACTGTTCCGACGATAAAGGACTCTGTGCCGGCACCTGCTTGATTAAACAGTTGTATTGCGCCTTCTTGCGTCAACTGTTCAATGCCTTTAGTGAATTGTTTACGCTTCATTGTGTCCTTTGCCTGGACTCGTGCAAATTTTTCCGGTGGAAAAGTTGGGAAGTCCTCAAATTTAAATTTATGTGAATTGTCCGCAATCGTGTCGCCTATTCCAAAGATGCCTGGGTCAAACAGACCAACTATGTCGCCTGGATAAGCCTCGTCAATTATTTGTCTGTCCTGCGCGAGGAACTGCTGAGGCTGCGCCAGCTTAATCATCTTGTCGGTCTGCGCGTGCCAGACATTCATATTACGTTCAAACTTACCGGAGCATATCCTGATGAATGCCAGGCGATCGCGATGTGCCGGATTCATATTTGCCTGTATCTTAAACACAAACGCCGAAAATTTATTGTCCGTCGGTTCAATTATTCCGTCCGACGACATTCTCGGTGCAGGCGGTGGTGCTAATTTTAAGTATTCTTCCAAAAAGTTCTGAACGCCAAAATTAGTCATAGCACTTCCAAAAAAAGTCGGCGTCAAGTCGCCAGCATCCACTTTAGCTTTATCAAAAATTTCGCCGGCCTCATCAAGGAGCGTTAGGTCATCTTGCAGAGCCTCGTAAGTCTCGCGTCCAATTTTGTCAATTAATTCCGGTGAATCGACCTCAAAAGTTTCAGAAATGCGCTCCGTCTGGCCGTGACTCGTATCTTCCGCAAACAGCTCAGCGCAATTCTTTTGTCGATCGTAAACGCCCAGATATTTGCCGTCTATACCGATTGGAAAATTCATTGGGTAGGTCGGTATGCCTAAAACTTTTTCTATCTCGTCCATTAGATCCAGCGGTGCCTTGCCGTAACGATCCAGCTTATTGACGAACGTGAAAATTGGTATTCGTCGCTCACGGCAGACTTTAAACAGTTTTTTAGTTTGAGCCTCAACGCCCTTCGCCGCGTCGATTATCATTACTGCGCTGTCAACCGCCATTAGTGTCCGGTAGGTATCTTCACTAAAATCCTGGTGACCTGGCGTGTCCAGTATATTTATTTTGAATCCGTTGTAATCAAATTGCAATACTGAGCTTGTAACAGAAATGCCGCGCTGCTTTTCTATCTCCATCCAGTCCGAGACTGCGTGCCGCTGCGTCTTGCGTGACTTTATTGAGCCGGCTAAGTGTATCGCTCCGCCATAAAGAAGCAGCTTTTCCGTTAAGGTAGTCTTGCCGGCGTCTGGGTGTGAGATTATTGCGAACGTCCGCCGTTTTTCTATTTCTTCCAAGAGTGTCGTCAAATTCATTCCTCCAAATAAGTTAAAACTTACTATATTGTAATATGTTTAACTAGAATTGTCCACTAATTTTACAAAAAAATAGCCGCCCATCTTATTCCTATGAACGGCTTTTCAATTCGTAGTTCGTGGTTCGTAATTCGTTATTTTTGGTTGAGGCTAAGTTTGCGGTTGTGCCTGTCAAGTCTGCGTTTGTTGCTCAGTTTGATTTCTTTTAAATTACATCTTCTCTTTGAGCGTGCAAAGAGAAGCAGAAACACGCCTCGCTAAAGTCACATCACGTGACTTAGCGCTCGGAGACCGCTCACATCACGTTCGCGATTTTTCAATTACCAATTCCTAATTCCTAATTCATAATTCCTAATTCCTAATTCTTCATTAGCCATTAGCCATTACGCATTGATAGGTTGGCTTGTCTTGTGTGTTAAGTGAGGTATAATCGACATTCACCTCTGTCAAGTTAATAGCGCTGTTTGTGGACTCTGCAAGCAAGCTGCCAACTTCATCAGCCTTTGCACTGACAAAGTTGTCATCTGCCGCAAACCAATAGTCCGCCTCCGGTTCTTCGACAAAGTTTGACATCTTCATTGACTTGACATATTTATCATTGGAGATAACTGTACTATCTTCATTAATTAATGTAATATTTTTGTTCTTGCCATTCTTTACCGTCAGCGTGTTGCCAGTTTCTAATTTGAAGATGAGGTTATTGCCAACGACGCCTATAGAATCAATACCGACAGAAAGCTGAATCTTATCCTGATTAACTGTGTAGTCCGTAATTATGTCATTGCCTGCCTCATATACAAAGACATCATTTCCTTTGCCGCCCGTCAGCGTATCATTGCCGTCGCCGCCACGAATTATATCCGCTGATACTCCACCTTTGAGCAGATTGCCTTTATCGTTGCCAATAATCTCTGTCACCAACTTAGATTTTGAGGCGTCTACACCATTGAATAACTCTTTGTCGGATATATTGCCTGTACCGCCATTTAATGGTTTCAAAGTAGCACTGTCATTACCGTAAACCGCCGTTTCGCCATTTATTGTTATATCCTTATTTTTGCCGTTGTTTATCTGCAGCGTGCCCGTTGCATTACCATATTTGCCTATGGTCAATATGAGATGGTTTTTATTTAGCGTACTTGTCATAACTTCTTGGGCGGTCTCAAGTATAATACTATCACCGTTATTCTTTGTTCCAACTGGTGAATAATCTGTGATTATATCATTACCAGCGGTATATACAAATACATCGTTGCCTGCGCCACCGATCAAAATATCGTTGCCACTGCCGCCATTAAGCGTATCATTTCCGGCGAGTCCATAAATAGTATCGTTGCCAGTGCCACCAGTGATTGTATCATTATTATTGCCACCTTTGAGCAGATTGCCCTTATCATTTCCAATAATTTCCGTCACCAGCTTAGACTTTGACGCATCTACACCATTGAATAACTCTTTGTCAGATATATTGCCTGTACCTCCGTTTAATGGTTTCAAAGTAGCACTGTCATTACCGTAAACCGCCGTTTC
>JAFUTM010000245.1 GCA_017484235.1 Selenomonadaceae bacterium | reverse complement strand
TCACTGTCATTTGCGTACATTGTGCCTTACAAAGTCGGTAATAATTACCAGGCACAGTTTCAAATTTCCTCAAAGGGCTTGACTCAACTTCCTATGCGTTCTGGTCAGTATCGTAAATTGCACGCCGGTCCGGTTCTTGAAGGTCAAGTAAAAGACATTGACTTTATTACAGGCGATCTCATTCGCGGCGAAAAAATCTCTGATAAAGTTGTCGGCTACGTTGGTTATTTAGAACTTTTGAATGGATTCAGCAAAACGCTTTATATGACTAAGGAAGAAATTGCCGCCCACGCAAAGAGATATTCTCAAAGTTATGCTTATGATCTTAAAAATAATCGTAAAACTTCAGTTTGGTCAACTAATTTCGACGCTATGGCTAAAAAAACTGTGCTTAAATTGCTGCTTGCAAAGTATGGCGTAATGTCTATAGATATGAGGTCAACGGATATGGCGGTCGCCTTGTCAGCAGATCAGGCTGTAATAAAAGACGACGGCTCTTACAGATATATTGACAATGAGCATCCTAAATATGAAGGCAATATAGTCAATTTCTCCGATGTTATCGGCATAGAAAGTGCCGACGATATAGATAATGATATTTCGCCGTCTGAAATGGACGAAATTGAAACGATTGAAACTACGAATACTCCTAACAATTAATAAAATTTAGGAGAGGATTATTATGGATGTAACAAATTTGGATTGCGTCTCCGGTATTTATATCATAACTAACCGTGTCAATGGGCAAAAATATATCGGTCAATCGCATAATATTTTGAAAAGAGCGTGCGACCATTGTAAATATGCCAAGCGCAGAAGTCCTGGTATGGTTATTGAAAAAGACATGAAAAAATATGGTCTTGATAATTTTGAGGTTAAAATATTAGAAAAATGTGATGTAGATAAACTTGATGAACGTAAAAGGTATTGGATAAAGCAGCTTCAACCAGAATATAATGAAATGCAGCCGAGTAAGTGGCTGGGCAGAAAGAAAGAATCTCGAATAGGTGTACGCATTGTTGAGTTAGATAAAACTTTTCCTTCATTGACCGCTGCAGCAAAATTTTTGAACAAAAGTTATGTTACCGTGAGGCGAGCTATGATTGGCGATTTAAAAACTGCGGGCGGCTACCATATAGAACGCGCTTATCTTGAGAATGTGCCGCCAATGAGAAGACCAACACTTGCCAAAAGAGTAAAAAATATGGAAACTGGTGAAATATATGAATCACTCACGGAAGCGGCGCACTCTGTTGGCATAAGTTTAAATTCCATAAGCAGGCATATGCGCGGATTAAATAAAACTGCTGGCGGTCATCACTGGCAGTTTGTCAAGAAATCAAATGATGAATCTTAATTTTTCAATTAAATTATAAACTAAATTTTTAGATGAAAGGTGTCGTTTAATGACAGATCATTTAGTTAAAGCAACAGTTGAAGGCGTTCGTATATTTGCAGCTGTGACAACTAATCTTGTTGGCGAGGCAGTCAAACGCCACGACTGCTATCCAGTTGCAGCTGCGGCACTTGGCAGGACGATGACAGGTGCATTATTATTTGCAGCCAATTTGAAAAATGAAGAAGCTGTAACCATTAAAATTCAAGGCGATGGTCCACTCGGTAAAATTGTTGCTGATGCTGTACCGGAAGGCTTTTCGCGCGGTTATGTTGACAATCCTCACGTCGATCTGCCTCTTAATTCAAAGGGCAAAATTGATGTTGCCGGTGGTGTTGGTCGCAACGGCCTAGTAACGGTTACGCGATTTACTGGATTAAAAAAGAATATCACCGGCACAGCTGAGATTGCAACCGGTGAAATTGCTGAAGACTTGACAAATTATCTTTTCGTTTCTGAGCAAACGCCGTCCAGTATTGGTCTTGGTGTGCTCGTTGATACGGACTTGAGCATTAAGGCTGCAGGCGGATTCTTTATTCAGCCGCTGCCAAATGCAAGTGAAGATACTATTGACCGGCTTGAAGGCAGTCTTACTAATATCCAGTCAGTGACTGATTTAGTGGCGGGCAATCTTGATGCCAAAGGTATAATTAGTCGAATTTTTGACGGTTTCGATATTAATTTTTTATCAACTACGGATTTAAATTTTCGCTGCCAATGCTCACGTCAAAGAATTGAAGAGGTATTGACGAGTCTTAGCAAAGATGATCTGCAAAGCTTGATTGATGATGGCAAAGCTGAAGTCGCCTGCCAGTTTTGCGGCCAAAAATATCAGTTTAATAAATCAGAACTCGAAAAAATAATGAATAATGGATAGATGATATGAGCAAGGATAAACAAATTATTAAGTCTGAAATTGCCGGCATTGATTTTTTTAAAAATTTGAAGTCGAATATTTATGATTTTAAGCTAAACAAAATATTTGACGAAGTTAATGGCAATTATGAAATTTTTAGTTATATAAATGATAATCTGCATTGCAATGTTAAAGCGTATTTCCATTATGAAACTGAGGAATACAGGCTTCAAATTAAATTTGGATTAAATGAGTTTTGTTTAACGGATTTTCTTATTGAGTCCGCGTCCAAGTTTGCAAAAATGCTCCAGTCTGATTTAGAAAATCTCATTAAATCCATAAGTCACCCAGAAGGTATAAAAAATGAATTTGTGGAACAAAAAAAAATTCCTTCGTGGCAATATGGCAGCAAGCTGCTTGATAATGTTGAAGGATTTGAATTGTTTTTGTCGCCGAGCCGTTATCTTGAGATTACAAACGGTTCATTCGTAATAATAAATTACTGCGATTTTTCAATTAACAGTGATTTAGCTATCTACTATAATGTTTTTAGTGATGATTTCGGCAGCGAAGCACGGATTAATGGTGCTCCTAAAGTTGTCGAAGAATTTAACGCAGCTGATCTCAAAGAGCTTGAACTTAAATTAGAACAACATCTTGCGAAGCAATTGCAAATTATTAGAGCGGAGTCTTTAGTTAATTCATAAATTATTTTAATGATTTTGATTTATTAGTTGCTGCAATAACCGCTTCGATTAATGCACTGCGTACACCGCATTTTTCAAGTGTTCGTACACCTTCGATTGTTGTGCCGGCCGGTGAGGTTACTTTATCGCGTAATACATCAGGGTGCTCACCGCTTTGCAGTACCATTTTTGCAGCTCCGAGTAAAGTTTGTGCTGCCAATTCAATTGCCTTTGCACGCGGCAAGCCGACTGCAACGCCACCGTCTGCCAAAGCATCAATCATCAAAAATGCATATGCTGAACCTGAGCCGGATAGACCAGTTATCGCGTCCATCAATTTTTCGTCAACTTCAACGCAGCGTCCAATTGTAGACCAAAGAGATTTTATTTTATTAATATCTGATGTTGACGCTTTACTGCCAACAGATAATCCGGTCATACCTTCGCCGACAGAAATGGCAACGTTAGGCATTACGCGAAATACTGGTTTATCTGAAAAATAAGATTCAATATCAGAAATCGCAAGACCGGCAACAACCGAAACTATAATAGAATCGGCTTTAATTTTGTTTTTGATTTCAGTCATCGCAGCGACTGCATCTTTGGGCTTAACAGCAATAATTAAAATATCCACATCATTAATAAAAGAATCAACGCCAACATAAGCATTGATTCTATATTTTTGCGTCAGTTCATCGCAGCGAATTTGCTTATGATCGGAAACAAAAATATTTTCTGCCTCAGTAAGTTTGTTGGTAATGCCGCTTATAACTGCTTCCGCTAATGCACCGCCGCCTATAAATCCAATCTTGTCTGACAAAATATCACCTCAAGTATATTAACGTCAATGAAGAAGATGACGGCCGATAACAATATGCGTCTGTTGAAAAAATCCAGGATTTTGAGGCTTATCGGTTTTATTTTTTTTTGCGCCGTCATCAACATATTCAATTCTATCCAGAAGATTTATCACTTGACCTCTAATATTGTCCAGATAGTTGCGATAAAGTTCTTTTTGTTCGGCAGTTTCTTCCTCACTTAAACCAACACTGCGCTTTTTACGAGCTAACTCATTTATCCGATTTAACATCTCCTGTGTTATCATTTCAACCACTCCTTTTATGACAATATCATACCACAAAAATTATTTTTTGCAAGTGATAAAAAAACTTTCAACTGTTCAAAATAATTTATAATTTTATATCATTAATTATAAAAATTTTTCATTCCATTCATTTTCTTTGAAGCCAACGAGGACGAAATCACGACCAACAAAAATTGGACGTTTGACCAGCATTCCGTCAGTGGCAAGCAATGAATATTTTTCATCATCGCTC
The DNA here is from genome assembly GCA_017484235.1 of Selenomonadaceae bacterium. Lineage (GTDB taxonomy): Bacteria > Bacillota > Negativicutes > Selenomonadales > Selenomonadaceae > Quinella. The sequence goes on along the minus strand of JAFUTM010000245.1, from coordinate 127 downwards.
ATTTGCATAAGTTTATTTTTAAGCTCAAGTGTCTTGTATTTTAGTCCACTAGTATTAAACAATCGCTTTAATGGAAGATTACTCATCTCGTGCCATTTACGAAGTTCTTCAATGTTAGGATTTTCCT
>JAFUTM010000244.1 GCA_017484235.1 Selenomonadaceae bacterium | reverse complement strand
GTATTTAAGTTATTCAATAAATTTACTCCGCCGTATGCAAAATCTTGAGCACTACGAACTGCAAATACGAAAGGCAATTCTAAAACTAAATCACAGCCGCCATAAATTGCCAATTTAGCACGTGTAAATTAATCCAAAATGGCAGGTTCACCGCGTTGTGTGAAACTGCCACTCATTACAGCAATAATTTTTGCGTCTTTTATTTTACTTTTTATTTGTTCAATTTGATAAGCGTGTCCATTATGAAATGGATTATATTCTGCAATAATACCAACTATAGTCATAATATTAAAGTTACATATTGAAATAATACTAAAATTCCGATTAATTACACTGTAAATGGTTTAATCAGCATCACTTTGCCAAATTTTATCATTTAATACATCAACGCAGGAAATTTTTCCGTGTGGTAAAAATGAACCAGTGTCTAAAATAGTAATATGATTTTTTAATCGAATAGGATAATATCTGTCTGGAATTAAATATGGTGTTGGTGTATGACCAACGATTACTTCAGCTGTACCCGTGTAATTTAAATAAAATTCGTTTCTAATCCAAAGCAAAGAATCTTCACCTTGTTTTTCTAAAGGTACACCTGGTTTTAATCCGGCATGACAAAAAATATACTCTTTACCATTAATAAACATTTGATGATAAAATGGACGACGTGCAATAAATTCAAGTGATTTTTGTAACGCATCTGGATCGCGTCTAATCCAGGCTTCGAGTTCCGCTTTTGTGTGATTACCGCCATTGGGCAGCCAAATTCCGGCTTCTTCTTCGCCAAGCATATAGTAATATAACATCATTTGTTCGTGATTTCCGCGAAGTGCTATGACGTTTTTCTTTTCACTCATTTCCATTGCCCAGCGAAAGCAGCGCATATTTTCGTTACCACGATCAATATAATCACCCAACAAAATTAAAAAGTCTTGTTCGGGATCAAAATCAATCTTATGAAACAGCGATAATAGTCTGGTAAAATGCCCGTGCATATCACCAATTGCCAAGATACGCCGATATTCCATATAACTCACCTCATACGTATATTTTAACATAAAATACTACAATTGCATAATAATAAATAAAAAAATATGCCAATAATTTTAAGGCATATTTTAAAATATATTAAGTATTTATTTTAAATCATTACATCTTATAAATTAAACAACAAGCTCATAGCCGGCGTCAGTGATAACTTCTTTAAATTCGTCCATTGAAATTTCGCGATTCATTGTAACATCAGCTTTATTCTCTTCGAGACTGACGACAACATTAGTCACGCCATTCATTTTAGAAAGTGCGTCTGTTACGTGTTTAACACAGTGTTTGCACATCATTCCATCAATTTTCAATTCTTTAGTCATGTTTAATTCCTCCAATTCATTGTTATTGTTTTTTATATTTATAAATTCAAAATCATTATTTTTGTTTAATTTATCATTTATATCCATATTAATATCTTTTAATGAAGAATCCATACTGTGGTCAATATTAAATAATCTTAAACGCAATGCATTAAGCACAACACAGACGCTGGACATACTCATTGCTGCAGCTCCAATCATTGGCGATAACTTTATTCCAAATCCAGGATATAAAACACCTGCGGCAAGTGGTATACAAATAACGTTATAAAAGAACGCCCAAAACAAATTCTGTTTAATATTTGTCAACACAGCCTTACTGAGTTTAATCGCATTAACAGCGTCCATTAAATCATTTTTGATAAGGATAGCGTCAGCAGATTCAATTGCAATATCAGTACCTGCGCCGATTGCAATACCTAAATCAGCTTTAGCAAGTGCAGGTGCATCGTTTATTCCGTCACCGATCATTGCAACTTTATGACCGGATTTTTGTAATTTAGAAATTTCTTTTTCTTTATTTGTAGGTAAAACATCAGCTATAACTTTTGAAATATTTAACTGTTTAGCAATGGATTTAGCGGTGCGTTCGTTGTCACCTGTCAACATTATAACGTCAATGTCAAGTTTTTTAAACTCCTCAACCGCTATGGCACTTGTAGATTTTACAATATCAGCAACAGCAATAATACCGATAATGTTATTATTACTTGCGAAAATCAGTGGTGTTTTGCCTTCAATTGAGAGTTTATCAATAGTAGGCTTTATCTCAGTAGTATCTATTCCAATTTCATCAAAAAAATTTTTATTGCCGGAAGAATACTTAATGCCATCATACTCAGCTTGTACACCTTTGCCAAAGATTGCTTTAAAATTGTTCATCGACAGCGGTGTAATTTGTTTATCATTGGCAAAT
>JAFUTM010000243.1 GCA_017484235.1 Selenomonadaceae bacterium | reverse complement strand
GGAGTGTTATACAAACGTCGGTAGCTACGGCAAAGACGGACACGGTGAAACAGTAAGATAGAACTGTGAGGTCTATCCAAAACATCTTGACATAGACACGATGACCATTTGTCTACATGTGACTATGTTTTAAGTAGCAGGAAATATGCAATTTATAGATCGAACTAAAATAAGAGTAAAAGCAGGCGACGGCGGCAATGGCAAGTCGTCGTTTCGTCGTGAAAAATATGTGCCTAAGGGCGGCCCAAGCGGAGGCGACGGAGGTCGCGGCGCGGACATTGTATTTGTCGTTGACCGCAATTTAAATACCTTATTAAATTTTAGATACAAACGAATTTTTAAAGGTGAACGCGGTGAACACGGCGACGTTAAAAATCAATTTGGACGAAGTGCCGAGCCTCTAATAATTAAAGTACCGGCTGGCACAATTATAAAAGATGCAAATAACGGCGAGGTGCTGGCTGACCTCACTGATATTGACCAAAGTGCAGTTATCGCTAAAGGCGGTCGCGGCGGTCGCGGGAACGCTAAATTTAAAAGTTCTTCGCGGCGTGCGCCAACCTTTGCAGAATTAGGTGAGCCTGGCGAAGAACGCGAACTGCTTCTTGAGCTGAAACTGTTGGCAGATGTCGGCTTAGTCGGCTATCCAAGTGTCGGTAAGTCCAGTTTGATTTCTTCCGTCTCGGATGCTCGACCAGAAATCGCAGACTACCACTTTACAACACTGACGCCCGTGCTAGGTGTGGTGCAGACTGACTACGAAAAATCTTTTGTCATTGCTGATATTCCTGGCCTTATCGAAGGCGCAGCAGATGGCGTTGGACTCGGCCACGACTTTTTGAGACATATTGAACGAACTAAATTGATTTTGCATATCGTTGATGCGTCCGGTATTGAAGGGCGCGATCCGGTAGAAGATTTTTATAAAATTAATTCTGAACTTGAAAAATACAGCGACAAATTATCTGATCGTACACAGATTTTAGTCGCCAACAAAATTGATATACCGACTTCAAATGAAAATTTGCCGAAGCTGGAAAAGTTGGCGGCAGATGAGGGCTTAAAGTTCTTTGCTATATCCGCTGTCACACACGCCGGCGTTAAAGAATTGATGTCTTATGTCGGCACCTGGCTTGAGGATTATGTTGAGCCTGTCGCTAACAATAATGAGCTTGACAGTGACGTTAAAACATTTGATTTAAACGAGCCGGAAGACGTTGTAACAATTAAACGCGACGACGCCGGTGATTTTATCGTTTACAATAAGAACTTGGAAAAGATCGTGGCAATGACGAATTTCGATAACTCGGAAGGCGTGCGCCGGTTCCAATATATCTGGCGAATGAAAAAAATTGACGCCATACTCAAAGAGCGCGGCATCAAAGAAGGTATGACCGTCCATATCGGCAATAAAGAATTTACCTGGCAGGAATAACAAAAAATCATCAAACTTTTTATGGCCGAACGTGATGTGTAATCAATATATTATCGTACTTAAATGGCCGAGCGTGATGCGAGGCCCTGTGAGCGCGTCGTACGTGATGTACGACCAGCGAACGAGCTTTCTTTGCTTCTTTCTTTCAAAAGAAAGAAGTGACAAATACAAACAAATCAGCAAAAATATTATTGTTCAAAGTAATAATTATTGCGACCATTTCTCTTTACGTGATAAAGTGATTGGTCCGCCGACTTAAAGAGAATATCATAATCCGTACCGTGTTGAGGAGCTATTGCAATGCCTATGCTTGCAGTAACTCCTGCATTTTTTCCGTCAACCGTCAACTCGCGAGCAACCTCGTTTATGTGCTCCGCCTTGCGAATAATTATATCAGTATTAGGCAGATTATCAATAATAACCACAAACTCGTCACCACCAAATCTGCCAACGCAGTCGTTAGGGCGGAAACATTTGCGCAGCCGTTTGGAAAACTCAACTAAAACTTTATCGCCGAATTGATGACCAAGAGTATCATTGACTTCTTTAAAGTGATCCAAATCTATTACATAAAGTGCCGATAACGTATCAATATCTTCATCTCCATTAAAAACCTGCAGCTTTAACTTGCAGATTTTTTCAGTTGTTACTTTATTGTAGAGCTTAGTGAGTTTGTCGAGTTCAGACTCAAGCTGATAGGCATCTCGATCCGAACGAATCTTATTGAAAGCCGCCGCCATCTTGCCAAGCTCGTCCTGAGAAGAAATTTCAAGCTTATCAATAGAATGACCACTGACAATCTCATCAGCTGCGTGTGTTATCTCAATAATCGGTTTCGCTACTTTTTTAGATAGTAACTCCGCCGTCGAGGCAACAATCAGCAGCATAATAAGTCCAATCACAACCGACTCAGCTATCTTAATATAAACCTGATCTAAAAGATATTGATAGGGCTGTACAGTTATTATCGTCCAGCCGGTAATTTTGTTTTTAGAATAACTCGCAAGTGACTCTTTGTTGTCAATAGTAAGTTTAATAACGCCAGCGTCGTCGGTTATGTTGTCCAGTATAAATCTGTAACTGGTATCGCCAACGTGCTCCGTTGACAGTGTTAAAATCTCATCTGAATTGGCAATGGCTATGCCCTTACGATCCATAACAATTATAAAAGTTTCCTCGTTGTCCTGCATCGCAACAAAATCTTGCAGAGTGTAAAGGTCAAAATTTCTTTGCAGCATACCAATGAAGTTACCATCTTTATCTTTAATCGGCACTTCCAATACAACAATTTTTACGCCGGTCGACATACTTACAATTACATCAGAAACAAAATCGCGACCGGCCATAGCTTCCTGAAAGTGTTTGCGCTTACTTATGTTTACCAACTCTGAATTATCAGTCCGAATTAACTGTTTGCCGTCAGCTCCTGTTAAAGCGGTATGATTGCCGTCTTGGAAGAGAGCGTTTGTATCTTTCAATAATTGATAGACAGACTGGCGTCGATTTTCAGACGGCGATTTAATATATTGAGTAACAATTGGATTTAGTGCCAGAGTACGCAGCACATAAAAATTATTTTCCAAAAGGTCTGTGACGTGCTCCGATATGACATTATTCATCAGCAAGCCATTTTTTTTAACGTTTTCTTCCATATCGGAGATTGTATTAAAGGCACTAAAAATAATGACAATCATAAACGGAAACGCGCCGATAATAAGAAGAATAAAAAATAGTTTGTGTTTAATACTCTTGTTGATATCCATACATTAACTCCACATCAGTTGCCCAAAGCCTTCATAAGTGTCAGTATTGCCGGAAACAAAAGAACAACGAATATTGATGGAAATATAAATAAAACCATTGGGAATATTATTTTTACAGGTGCTTTCATTGCCTCAGCTTTAACGTATTGGCGGTGCCGGTCACGCATATTGTCGGCCTGCATCTTTAAAGTTTTAGACATACTTGTACCCAATTTTTCAGCTTGTATCACCGAAGATGTAAATAAATAAATCTCTTCTAAATCACAGCGTTTTGCCATTTGAGTCAGTGCGTACTGCCGAGTCATTCCAAGACTCACGTCACTCTGCACGCGTTTAAATTCGTCAATGAGTGCGCCTTTCATTCGGGCGTTGATTTTTGAAACTGCGCCGTCAAACGAGAGGCCGGCCTGTACACTGACACAAAGTAAATCTAAAAATTCCGGCAGCTGTCTTTTAAGATGCTTTTGGCGTTTCTCAATTTGTGAGTTTAGAATTAAAAACGGCAATGCTGAACCGCCGGCGGCACCTGACGCAATGATTACTATTTGCTGTAAGAAGTGAAAATTCCAATTTTTAGTTATAAAGAACGCAACCAAGACGCCCGCCACTAACGATATAAGCCAGACCGTTATTAAACGCTTGATGCTCCAAACGCCCTGCTTGCCGGCGCGGAAGATTCTGATTTCAAACATCGACCTTAGTTTAGACGGCGCAAGGTTCTGAAATTTTTCATCTATTTTTTTAAAGATAGGATTTATTACACGTTTGGCAAATGAATTTTTATCTAAAAATATCGCGTTGACTTCTTGCGCGTTCTTCGCGGCGTCCTGCAATTTCTTCTGCTGTTGTTTATGCTGATATTTAGCTTGATTTAGTCGTTCCAATTCCGCACGCTCAATAAGTATATTAAGCCGCCGTCTGATTTGAGACTCTGGTCTCTGTCTGGCGTATAAGATGAAATATATAAACGCAAACCAAAATAAGCCGCCTAAAATTGAGACTGCCAAAATCATCGCCAGTCACCACCACGACTATCATTATTACTAAACAGTGAGAGCGGCAGGTCAACGCCGTTCATTCTGAACTTATCCATAAACGCAGGCTGTAGACCGGTCGCCTCGAAGTGCCCGACGGATCTGCCTTTTTCATCAATGTGATCCTGCACATATCTAAACAATTCTTGCAATATAATAGTATCACCTTCCATACCTTGTACTTCGGTAATGTGAGTGATTTTCCTGCTGCCGTCACGAATTCTTGACTGCTGCAAAATTAAATCAATGGCAGAGGCCACCTGCGTGCGGACTGCTCTGACCGGCAAGTCCATACCTGCCATTAAAACCATAGTTTCAAGGCGGCTCAAAACATCACGCGGTGAGTTTGCGTGCGCGGTTGTTAGTGATCCGTCGTGACCGGTATTCATCGCCTGTAACATATCCAGAGCCTCACCGGCACGGACTTCGCCGACGATTATTCGGTCCGGCCTCATGCGCAGAGAGTTTTTAACTAAATCGCGTATGGTGATTGCGCCGCTGCCCTCTAAGTTAGCCGGACGCGCCTCAAGCGTTACAACGTGCCGCTGCTGTAGTTTAAGTTCCGCCGCGTCCTCAATCGTGACAATGCGGTCTGTACCTGGAATAAACGAGGACAGCGCATTTAGTGTGGTCGTCTTTCCAGAGCCGGTGCCGCCGCTGACCAAAATATTGAGCCTGGCTTTAACGCAGGCCTGCAAAAAATACGCCATATCCTCACTGAGCGTGCCGAAGCCAACTAAGTCGCTTATGGCGAGTGCCGTCTTAGAAAATTTACGGATTGTCACGGCAGGGCCGACCAGCGACAGAGGCGGAATGATTATATTAACACGCGAGCCGTCGGCAAGACGGGCGTCAACGAGCGGTGAGGACTCATCAACTCGACGGCCGAGCGGCGTGAGTATTCGCTCAATAATATTCATCAAATGAGTGTCATTGTAAAAATAAATTTCAGTTGGCTGGAGCTTTCCGTTTTGTTCAATGAAAATATTTTTGGGACCATTGACCATAATTTCAGTGATACTTTCATCTTTGAGCAGCGGTTCAAGCGGACCGAGACCTAACAACTCATTGCAGATGTCCTCAACCAGCTGCATACGTTCTGCGCGTGTCAGAGTGTACGTCGTCTCTGAAAGTTCGCGTCCGCTGTATGCCGATATTAAATTTTTAATTTGTTCGCGGGCTTCTTCGCCGCGCATTAACAACTGCTGTTCTTCGGGCGTCATCTCGTCGACGATCCGCCGGTGGATTGCAAGTTTTAATTCCTGTACGCCTTCCTGCTTGCTTACGCTCGTGCGTCGTCCGGCAAATGCGGAAGCCTCAACCGGCGACGGCGCAGCAGGCGACGACGACGGTGTTTCAGTTGTCTCTGTAGTTTGTGCAGAAATCGACTCCGCCGGTTCATCTGCAAATATAGATGCGTGTTTCGGCTCCGGTTCAGGTTTAGGCTTTATGAATTGTTCCGGTTTAAATGCTGGTCGTTCAAACGGCTTCCTTTTATCTTGCGGTTTGCCGCCCAGTCGTTCCAACAATGACAACGATCTCATAAACTTTTTGCTCCTGTCAGTTAGTATTATTTGGACCTTTATTTTCCACTCGCATTTTATATTCAATTGTTTTGAGATTTAGAGGTGGAAAATCAATATCATTCAAAATTTGCGGCCGCTCACCAGGTTCAGCAAGTGTAAACTTCACAGAGACGGTTACTTCCTCTGTTTCACTTGAATATCTATTAGTGCTGTTGATAGTTTTCGGTTTAACTTCAAATGTAGCGTTATACAAATTAGTGAGCTGAGTTACATATCGAGGTAAGTCTTTACCGTTTTTGCCGTCGACTTCTTTTATGATTGTATCTTTAATTCTGTCACTCGTAGGTGATAAGCTGATTGGTGAAAGAGCAATGTCACGTGCAATGGCACGGGCGGCGTTGCTATATTGAATGTAATCCATAAATATAATTCCGGCGTATATTGTAGCCAAACAAATCATAAAGAACATCGGCGCAATGATTGCAAATTCAACTGCAGACTGCCCTTTTTGTTTCAT
>JAFUTM010000242.1 GCA_017484235.1 Selenomonadaceae bacterium | reverse complement strand
GGTTATGATCCTAAAGTCGTCAGTGGATTCGCCTTCGGTCTTGGAATTGAGCGCATTGCGATGCTGTCGTACGGCATTGATGATCTGCGTCTCTTCTATGATAATGATATTAGATTTTTGCAGCAGTTTTAATAAATTTTTATGCACTTCTCAATTAATGATTAAAGAGGTGAATTATGATGAATGCACTATCATATGATTATCGAATTGAAGAAGAACCTCGATATGAAATCATTGGAGGCGAAAAAATTTATATGGCGGCAAGTCCTAATCCAGATCACAATACAATTGTTGGTCAACTTTTCATTATATTTGGAAATTATTTAAATCTTAAACAAAATGGAACTGCTATTTTTGCTGATGTCGATGTACATTTACCAGATGGAGATGTATTCCGTCCAGACTTTTACGTCGTCAAAAATTTAAATATAGTGCAGCGTAAAAAAGCAGTTTATGGTGTACCGGATTTAGTCGTTGAAGTTTTATCGCCATCAACTGCAAAAAAAGATTTTGGTGCTAAAAAAGATTCTTATGAAAAACACGGTGTCAAAGAATACTGGATTGTCAATCCTAAAGACAAGAGTATACAAGTTTATCTGCTCGTTGAAGGTAAATTACAATTAGATTATATTTATCAAATTTATTCTGATGATGATTTAGAAATACTTGAAGACAAAGAACGTGCTGCCATAAAATATGAGATTCCCGTGTCAATTTTTGACGATTTAATCGTTGATGTGCGTAAGATTTTTAGATGGTGGAATGAGCCGGCTTAATATTAGTGTGATTGGTGGTGATTGTTATGAGTGAATTGGCTTATGATTATCAATATTACGACGAACCGGACTACGAAATTATTGAAGGAGTGAAAGTTATTATGGCAGCAGCAAGACCTAATCCAAGTCATATAACAATTTCAAATAGATTATTCAGTATTTTTGAGAATTACTTCGATGTGAATAATATAAGTGGTGCGGCTTTCGTTGAATGTGATGTTCATTTACCAGACGAGAAAAATGTCTTTGTTCCAGATGTCAGTGTGGTATGTAATCCTAATATCATCGAAGATAATGGCATTCACGGTGCGCCGGATTTAGTTGTTGAGGTGCTCAGTAGGTCAACCGCCAAAAGAGATATTGGTATCAAAAAAACTGTCTATGAACGAAATGGTGTTCGAGAATATTGGATTGTCAGTCCTTGGGCAAAGAATATTGAAGTTTATCACCTGATTGATAGTAAATATGAACTTGATGATATTTATACTTCTTGTACTGAGGACGAACTAAATAAGATGCGAGACGAGGATCAGGCGGCAATTAAAACCGACATTAAAGTGTCAATTTTCGACAATTTAATTGTTGACGTTCGCAGAGTTTTCAGATGGTGGAATTAAAAATCAATTTTATAATTCGTAATTCGTAATGCTTAATTCTTAATTTAAAAAATTCCTCATTCCTCATTCATAATTCCTAATTATTAATTAAATTGTTTGGAGTGATTAAGTTTGCAGGTTTCAACAAAATGGTTGCAAGATTATATAAAAATAGACTGTACGGCTGAGGAATTGGCCGATAAATTTACAATGGCAGGTGTGCCGGTTGAAAACGTCATTCACGCCGACGAAGGCTTAGACAAAGTTGTCACTGGCAAGATTGAAAAATTGGAATCTCACCCTGATTCTGATCATTTACAAGTTTGTCAGATGAATGTTGGTACGAATGAACTTTTGCAGATTGTAACAGGTGCACCGAATGTTAAACAAGGTCAAATTGTACCAGTTGCACTTGTTGGTGCTCATTTGCCGAACGGTCAAAAAATTTCTAAAGGCAAGCTGCGCGGCGTTGCCTCAAATGGTATGTTATGCTCTGCTGATGAGCTTAAATTAGACCTGGAAAATTTGCCTGAAGAACAAAAGACGGGCATTTATATTTTACCGGAAGATACTCCGATTGGAGTGCCGGCTAAAGAAGTGCTTGGACTTGACGATGTTGTGTTAGAATTTGAACTTACAGCTAATCGCGGCGACTGCTTTAGTGTTTTTGGATTAATACACGAAGCGTCAATCTTAACCAATCAAATTCCGACTTTGCCAACGATTATAGTCAACGAAGATGATAAAAACGATGCTAAAGATTTAATTAAAATTCAAATTGATGCGCCGGATCTTTGCAGCAGATTTTCAGCGCGTGTTTTAAAAAATGTTAAACTTGGTCCGTCACCGGATTGGATGCAGCAACGTCTGGCTGGTGCTGGTATCAGAGCAATTAATAACGTAGTTGACGTAACAAATTTTGTCATGGTTGAAATTGGTCAGCCAATGCACGCTTATGATTATGATGAGATTACCGGTCATATTTTAAATGCCCGTCGCGCCGTTGAAGGTGAGCAACTGCACACGCTTGATGATTCCAATAGACTTGCAAAGGGCGGTGAACTTGTCATTGCCGATGCGGAAAAGGCGGCTGGTCTTGCTGGAGTAATGGGCGGTTTCGAGACTGAAATTACCGAAAAAACTAAAACGGTTGTACTTGAGGCAGCAAGCTTTAACAGCGCGTCGATTCGTCGTACGAGCCGCGCAGTTGGTCTGCATAGTGAGGCTTCCGGTCGTTTTGAACGTGGTGTCGACGAATGTAAAACGATTCTTGCACTTGACAGAGCTGCACAGTTTTTACAGGATATGGGTGCCTGTACTGTCTGCAAAGGTATTGTAGATGTTTATCCTAATCCAAAAGCTGAGGTAACAATTGAGTTTACGCCGGAGCAGATTAATAGTCGACTTGGAACGAATATTGAGGCCGAAACTATAATTGATATACTCACAAAGTTAGGATTTGAATTTGTTTCTAAAAAATTGCCAACTCTCTCCGTCAAAGTGCCGAGCTGGCGCGGTGATGTAACTTTAATGGAAGATATTTCTGAAGAGATTGCACGTATCTACGGCTTTGATAACATTCCGTCTACGCTTCCAATTGGTGAGACCACTCAAGGTCATCAATCCGATATGCAGAATTTTGTTGATAAAATTAAATCTGTACTCGTCAGTCTTGGAATGAATGAGGAATTATCCTTCAGCTTTACTAATCCAACTATGTTTGACAAATTAAATGTTCCTGCTGACAGTCAACTCCGTCAGGCTATACCAATAATGAATCCATTGACCGACGAATATCCTTTAGTGAGGACAACGCTGCTGTCCAGTTTAATGGAAAACGTATTACGCAATTACAGCCGCAAAAATGAAGATGTCCGCTTGTTTGAAGTTGCGCCAGTATTCTATCCAAAGGCATTGCCAATTACTGAACAGCCGACAGAAGTACTTAAATTAGCCGGATTAATAATGGGCAGACGTGAACCGAAAGGCTGGGCACAAAATGTCAACGAAGTTGATTTTTATGATGCTAAAGGTATTGTCGAAACACTTTTTAACGTAATTGCTATTGATCGTTATACAGTAGAAGCTGGCGAACATTTTGCACTGCATCCAGGCAAAACTGCCGTTTTCAAAAAAGGTCGCGATGTACTTGCAACTGTCGGTGAGGTACATCCAGCCGTTGCAAACGCATTTGGAATACCTAAAAAGATGTATATGTTTGAAGCTGATGTGGCGACTCTTCTTAAATATACAGCTAAAAACTTTAAATATGAGCAACTGCCTAAATATCCGGCAATTACTCGTGATTTAGCCGTTTTGGTCGATAAAGATATTGCAGCTGGCGACGTTGAAAAGACGATTGCTCAAAATGGCGGCGGCTTCTTTAAAGACGTGACACTGTTTGATGTCTACACCGGCGATCGAATTGCCGCTGATAAGAAGAGCCTTGCATTTAATATTAAATTTCAATCTACTAATCGCACTTTAACTGACGAAGAAGCAGACGACGCTTTTACAAAAATACTCGCTGCGGTGAAGAAGCAATTCAACGCCGAACTTCGCAGTTGAGGCAGGTGATGATTGTTGAATGAACGAAATCCTCAAGCTGTTCAACCTAATCAATCTAAACAAAAGATCGGCGGTGCAGAGCGCGTTGAAGTTGAAATTTTTGGTGATATTTATCGACTGCGTACCGACGACAAAGAAGGTCTCAAAAAAATTGTACAGATGGTTGACAGTACAATGAAATCTATCCAACAGAACGCCAGGACTTTTGCCGGCAGCCGCATAGCTGTACTTACTGCACTTAAACTGGCCGAAGATTATTATCAGCTCAAAAAAGATTATGATGAGCTTCTTGAACTTTTGGACGAAAATAAATAATAAAATGATTTTTGAATATATAAATGGACAGAGAAAAATTTTAAACTCTGTCCTATTTTTATAAAAAACTTGACACGATTTTAGCATAAATGATAAAATGAAACGGTAAATGTAATGTGCATTGTCAACAGGAGGATAAAACAATGGAAAATAACAACACAAATCCCAACATAGATGGTCAAACTTCAAACGGTACGCCGGCTAAAATTGATAACGATAAACTTCGCCTTTTAATAAGTGACGACTCCAGGCTTTTGCGTAAAAAGCTCCGTGAAGAACTTGAAAAACTCAATTGCGAAGTAGTTGAAGCAGCGAACGGCAAAGAGGCAATAATGCGCGACCTCGAAGATGAGCCGGACGGTGTCATTTTGGATATTGTTATGCCTGAAGTTGGCGGTATAGAAGCACTTCAAGTAATACGTGAAGTCAGCCCTGATGTTCCAATTGTTATGCTTTCCTCTGCTGGAACGCCGCAAAAATTGATGCAGACTCTTAAAATGGGCGCAATTGATTTTATTCAAAAACCATACACTAAAGAACAAATTGTAAAAGCTGTCGAAGCAATTAGACGTGCAAAGGTTAAAAGGCAAAAGAAAAAAATGTTGGAAGAAGCTCAACAAAACTCAGCAGAAAATATCAACTCAGATAAAATTGAGGAGTCTGTCTAATGAAAAGCCACGACTTTGGGCAATTTACTTTCAACAATTCTATATTTAACGAAACTCAAATTAATGATCTAATTAAAATGGCAAAAAACTCAACGCCAACTCTTGCAACCGAAGCACTATTTTTACAGCTTATATCGGCTGATGAGATGACAAGCCAAGATGATGAATTTATCCGAACGTTAATCACTCCGAGACAGGCAGCTCGTGCCTTAGAACTCAAAGACGGTCAGTCACTCGCTTTTGCTCAAGGTTTAATTGATAATGGTATTGCAAATTATGCCGAGTTGGAGCGTATTCTTGATGAATATCATAAGTTGGAAATTCCACCAATTGAATCGGCAATAACTAATTATTATGAAAACCTAAAAACCAGATTCAGTGTGGATTTTCCGTTGGCTGTTGATGTTATTCGTAATTTTCATGATTTTTTGTCAGAAACGTTGGAATCTAATATAGTAATTCTGCCGCCAACAGATATTGAAAATAAAATCCGAATGGGCGCAAGTGTAAAAATTATTGGTGAAGTTCCAGTTGTAATTGGACTTTTTGCAAGTGAAGATATATTTATACAACTTGCCACGCGTTATGATTCATATGTCGAAATGAGCGAAGACGCTTACGATGCAATTTCTGAACTCTTAAATGTGTTTACCGGTCATTTCGTAGTTAAAGTTGCTGTAACTAAAGGGCTGGACGAAGAACCAGAGCCGCCGCGTTTTGGAACCACCTTTGGCGATATTGAAAGTATTGCCTTAACTTCTGATATTGGTAAATTTTATATTTATATTAGCAAGCAGGAAATTTTCGATAAAATCACTTGACACTTAAACGATTAACTGATATAATGTCTACGTTTCAACGGAGAGTTGTCCGAGCTGGTCGAAGGAGCACGACTGGAAATCGTGTAGGCGTTGATAGCGTCTCGAGGGTTCGAATCCCTCACTCTCCGCCAGTTTTATTATAATTTAGACATTAATTTCAGCCATGAGTGCAGAGGATTGGTTTTGCCGAACAGTATTATCGGAGTTGGCAATCTCGCCAGGGCATGTGCAGCAACGAGAGTTTCTTGCAACACCGCCTGTTTCGGATTTAGGACGAGTCCTTTGCACTGATAGCTGAAATTTTTATTATCGAAAGGAGACGAGTCTGTGGCTTACGAGGCACTATATACCAGAGCGAGACCTAAAAATCTTGCCCAGCTTGTAGGACAGGATCATATCAGCAATTCGCTGGCTCGTGCAATAAATCAAGATCGTCTCTCTCATGCATATTTACTCGTCGGCACACGCGGAACGGGCAAAACTTCCACCGCCAGGATACTCGCTCGTGCAATTAATTGTGATAGAGTTTACAATGCTAAAGAACATAAGCAGCCATTAACAACTGGTGTTATTCCCTGTAATGAGTGTGACGCCTGCCGTTCGTTTAAAAGTTCGCCTGACAATATAGAATTTGACGCTGCGTCCAATCGTTCGGTAGAAGATGTCAGCAAACTTCTTTCCACTGCATATTTGGCACCGCTTCAATCCAGATTCAAGACGTATATAATTGATGAGGTACATATGCTGTCATTTGAAGCGGTTAATTCTATATTAAAACTTATTGAGGAACCGCCGAAAAATGTAATATTTTTTCTTGCAACGACTGAATTTAATAAGGTGCCGCTGACCATTCGTTCACGCTGTCAGATTTTAAATTTTAAGTTGATTCCACCCGATATAATTAAAGAACACCTTATCAGAATTGCAAAAAGATTAGACATATCCATTGAAGATTCAGCCGCAGCTAAGATTGCGCGTCTTGCCAAAGGCTCAATGCGTGATTCACTTACTTATTTTGATCAGTGCTATTCAATGATGGGCACGGATTCATTAACAGTTGAAATGGTAGAAAATACTCTTGGCCTGGTTTCAGATTCTGATTTAGATGAAATAATTGAATCAGCGATATCTAAAGACAGGCTCAATCTGATTAAAAATATTGCTAAATCTTTTAAGTCTGGTCTCACAGCGGGCACCATTGCAGAAGCCCTTATAACCAGGCTTCGTGATAAAGTTACATCTTTGCCGAATGGTCAGGAAAAAGTTTACGAATTGGCAGTTTACAATGAATTAATTTCTCAATTGAGGCAGGCCGTCATTGAAATGCAAGGTTCTGGAATACCGGAAGTAATATTTGAAGCGGCACTTTTAAAATTTGTCTCCATTCCATTAGCAGCTTTGCCAAAAACGGCTGTACCGGTTGAATATGAGATTAAACCCATAATACAGGACAAAAATCCTAATCCTAATAAGTTATTAGAATCTGTAAATCAGATTGTCCAACCAGAGCAGCCAACTCAGAATAAACCAATTAACAATAAAATCATTGACTTTCCTACTAATTTATCAAACAGTCATTTGTCGAATAATGAAGCTGCCATTAATGAATCAGTTGAAAACAACGAGCAAATGGAGGAGTCAGAAAATATTAATTCTGGTGAAGTTGTTAATAATGATGATGTAAATGGTTTCAATGATGATAATTATTTTAATAGTTTAAATGATCTCCAAGATGATGATTTTGTCAATCTGAATAATGATTCTCAAGATGAAGATTATAATACAGATTTAAGCTCAAATTCTGATGTTTATGATGATACTGACAGCACCAATGCGGATTTTAATTCTAAT
>JAFUTM010000241.1 GCA_017484235.1 Selenomonadaceae bacterium | reverse complement strand
GCTGTAAAAGGCAAATAATATAAACCATTGTTCTCCGTCTCCGGTGGAGATTTAACATCTATGCCTCTAACTTCGCAATACTTTTCATATATTGTTCTTGACAAAGAATATATTCTGCCGTGATCTTCAGCGTTGACAAATAAAAGAGCGTGATGAATTACATCTTCAGTTGGAGCATGTATGTGACCAACATTTACAACTTTAGCAAGTGCATCATAAGGCGGAATATACGGCCAACTCTTGCTCCATATGTCTTCAGCGTTTTTATAGTTTTCAGAGTTTTCATATTCATCGTCAGTATCAACTTCTACAGCTACCACTACATTATTATATTGTCCAGCAGCTTTGACCAATGCATTATCAATCTCAGAATCATATGAGCCGGTATAGAATGAATCAATTCCTATAACAGCCGGACGTGCATTAGGATCATGATTATTAAGGTAAGTGATTGCTTCCGCTACGTATTTGCGATATTCTGGTGAAACAGGACCTAATTTACTTATCGTGATTTTATCAATACCAATAACTATTATGTCATTGTTTTTTACACCTGGTCTTTGATAAAAATTATCTTGAGCTCTGATATCCAGATCGTCTAACCAGCCCATAGCTGCAATAAAAGTGATTATTAAACCGGCCAAGAAAGCATCAATAAATTTAGTAAATCTTTTTTTCACATTCTCATTCCTAATATTCTGTTACTCATAAATATCACTGAACCGTCATCTAAAAAATGTGAAACCTGATTTTCACTAAGTATCAGATTTGCGTCGTCATTAGAAATTATCGGACAACTTCCGTCATTATTTAAACCAACAGCCTTGATGACAAGAGGATTGCTGCCAACACGATTTATACTGTTTCCGTCACTCATTGCACCTAACAGCAGATAATTACCCGAAGATATTAATTCGCCTTTTAATTTATAGCCAATCATACCTTTAGCGATGACCTTGCTGCTGTCAAGGTTATTGTAACTGTAGATAGATTCATTATCAACTCTTTGAATGGACGGTGTAAGCACAGGATTGAGTTCTAAATCTCCGCAGTCAATGACAACGCCTGTATATGTTCCAAGTGTCGCAACATTTTCGCTCGGCATTGGAAAGTTTTCTCTGTTTGTAGGTTTTAATACAGCACTGGCAAAAGAATTACGGACGCCGTAAACAGGAACCTGAAGAGTAACAGTACAGTTGCCAGCATCGTCGTATTCTTCTGATATAACTTTAGCACCAACGATAATAGCGTTTATTTCAATATTAACGACGGTACTATTTGCTGTGATTTGAACCTTACCTGCGGCTTCTGCCAATTTGTTATATCCATCAACAATAGCCGCCTGTTTGGCTAAATACTTGTTTTGTCTGGAATTACTAACATTGCTGGGCGGTTTTCCATAACCTCTTGCTATTATCACGTCGTTTTGCCACCAATTTACAGGCTCATTATTATTTGTAAATTGTATATCATTCGATTCTATTGTATATGAATCTTTAAATATTTCAGCTTCAACAACGGAAGATACTATAAAAATAAAAAACAAGAGAATGTAAAAAATTTTACGCATACACACACCTCCAAATAATTATGAAAAGGAAGTTTCATTGTTGATTGAAGTTTAGCAAACGAAATATCTTTTGTCAACATTGATGTATAACAATTAATTTTTCTCTGCACAGTTTACGATTAATAAATTGTATTATAAATATTGAATTGTTGCAGGGAAATTTCTTTTTGTGTCGAAAGTGTTTGCTATGAGAAAAATTTTATCGGCATCTTTAATTAATGTAAAAAAAATTCTTTTAGCTGCAACGCTTATACTTATTATAAATTGTATCGCATTCGGTCAAGTGGAATTGATCGCGGCGATATTTATAGGTTATGTATTAGCTGCGTTTTATGTAATCTCAACTGCGGCTCGACTGTCAAGAGTCATATCAATGTCAAGAGACCAGGCTAAACGACAAATGCTGATTGGTCTGATTCTTCGATTGTTGATGTTATTGATAGTCCTGTTCGTAGCAATTCATATTTCTGAGAGAATATTTTTTGCCGTTGTAATTGGGTTTTTGACATTTTATATTTTTATACAGATCGGTCTGATTGTAAATTCATATAAAATGTCTTACCACAATGGAAATGATGTCGATAAAAAATAACGTCTCTAAATAAGGAGGTGAAATGTATGCACGAAATTGGTGTTCGCGAAACGACCAGATTTTTAGGCTTGACGTTCAATACGGAAACAATTTTGATGACGTGGCTGTCTATGGCAGTCGTCCTTTTAATTGCCTGTTTGGCCGTGCGAAATCTCAAAGTTATTCCAACCGGTTGTCAAAACTTCGTTGAGATAATAGTCACATGGCTGCACGGACAAATTGATTCAATGATGGGAAAACGCGGCAGATTGTTGGCACCATTCATCGTAACACTCTTCTTGTTCTTGTTGGTTTCAAACTTAATTGGTCTCATTCCAATGCTCGCTTCACCGACAAATGACCTAAATACAACTCTGGGGCTGGCACTTCTTGTAGTTGTAATGGTTCACTGCCTCGGTCTATATTACAAAGGCAGTCATTACATCGCCCATTTCTTCCAGCCATTCGCGCCTTTCGTCGTAATCAATATGATTGAAGAAATTGCAAAACCGATAACATTGGCTTTCCGTCTATTTGGTAACATATTAGCGGGTGAAATTCTGATTATCGTTTTGCTTCGTCTGACGGAAAATCCGTTCTGGATGACACTGCCGAGTGTTGCGTGGCTGGGCTTCAGTATTTTTATCAGCTGCGTTCACGCGGTCATTTTTACAATGCTCAGTATGGCTTATTTAGGTAATGCACTTAAAGAGAGCCACGAGTAAATTTTTTATTTTTATATATTTTTAAGGAGGAACTTTTTAATGGAACATGCAATTATGGTAGCAGCAGCACTTATCGGTGCAGGTATTACAATGGGTCTCGCGGCAATCGGCGCGGGCATTGGCGATGGTCTCGTCACCAGCAAATTTATTGATGGTATTTCTCGTCAACCGGAAGCACAGGGAACTCTGTTCACCAATACACTTATCTCCGTCGGCTTGATCGAAGCTATGGCAATTATCGCAGCCGTTGTCGCACTGATTATGCTTTATGCAAATCCGCTCATTGGATAACATTAATTAGTTATATTCTTTTAAAGGAGAATGACTTTTGAAAAAATATAATGCATTGGAAATTGTAAGCTGACCGGAGGTTTGCTTGCAGTTTCAAACCTCCATAAATAATAAATTCTTGGAGGTATTATTGCATTGAATAGGGAAAATAAACGTAAACTTTTTGCTAAAGGCTATTATAAAAATCACGCGTGCAGCGAGCCGTTTACTTGTAAAATGTGCGGCAGAACCGTTGTTGAAACCGGCGCAGGAACTAATCACCGTAATCACTGTCCATACTGTTTGACCAGTCAACACTTGGACAATGAACCTGGCGACCGAAATGCTGATTGCGGCGGTGCAATGGAACCAATTGCCGTATGGATACGCAAAAACGGTGAGTGGGCAATTATCCACCGCTGTAAAATCTG
>JAFUTM010000240.1 GCA_017484235.1 Selenomonadaceae bacterium | reverse complement strand
CAGTGACTTTGCGCTCAATCGGCTCATCATTCTTTGGATTGATTCCAGTATAAGTCTTGGTATTAGGTGCAGGCAGCTTATCAACAACAGCATCAAGAAGTTCTTTAATGCTAACGTTTTGAAGTGCGCTGCCAACGAAGACAGGGAAAATGTCACAATTTTTAATTGCACCGATAAGACCTTTAATAATTTCAGCGTCGGTGAGTTCACCTTCTTCGAGGTATTTTTCCATAATCTCTTCGTCGCCCTCAGCGGCAAAGTCAACCATTTGCATATGAGCTTCTTCAACTTCATCAGAGAGGTCAGCCGGCACATCGCCGCGATTAGTGAGATCAATTATGCCTTTAAATGAAGCTTCCGCGCCGATTGGAATTTGCACTGGGACAACTTTGTTGCCGAATTTTGCTTGAAGATCATCAATACATTTATGGAAATTGGCGTGCTCACGATCCATCTTATTGATAAAGAAAGCGCGTGGCAAATTCATTTCGTCAGCTAATGCAAAGGCTTTTTCAGTCTCAACTTCAACGCCGGACGGTGCAGATAATATAATTAATGCGCTGTCCGCTGCCGCAAGTCCGCCTAAAACCTCACCGACAAAATCAGGATAACCAGGCGTGTCAATAAAATTAATCTTGGCGTTCTTCCATTCGGTTACGGCAAGAGAATCGCTGATAGTCATCTTGCGTTTTTCTTCTTCCTGCTCATAGTCGAGAACACCTGTACCGTCGTCCACCTTGCCTAAACGTTTAGTCGCGCCGGAGTTAAACAAGCAAGCTTCGAGTAAACTGGTCTTGCCGGTTTTGCCGTGTCCAACTACTGCCACGTTACGGATATTCTCAGTTGTGTATTCTTTCATTAAAACTACCTCCGCAATTTTTATTATATTATGTATTTGTAATGTCATAATCTCAAAACAATTACAATCGTAACTTTCAAAAAACATTTTTATTATATCACACTAAAAATAGAATTGCAAATAATTTACACTTCGATTATAATTAGTAATCATTTTATTATACATTGCAAATTGTTAAATTTTAATTGATTTTGAAGGTGAATATTTTGGCAATAGAAAAGGTGAAACAATATTTTAAAAGCATTGGCGAATTGGATCGCTTAATGGAATTTGAAGAGTCGACAGCAACTGTTGAGCTGGCCGCTAAAGCTGTTGGCTGCGAACCTGGCAACATTGCAAAAACCATTTCGTTGTTTGTAGAGGATAAGCCGATTTTAATTCTGCTCGCCGGCGATGTTAAGATTGACAATCATAAATTTAAAGATACATTCCACACTAAGACTAAGATGATTCCAATTGACGAAGTTGAAAAATATATTGGTCACGCGGTCGGCGGAGTCTGTCCGTTTGCTGTAAATGAGAGCGTGCCGATTTATCTTGATAAGTCGCTGAAAAGATTCAAAACAATTTATCCTGCGGCTGGCAATGAAAGAAGCTGCATCAAACTAAACATTGATGAGCTGGATAAATTCATAAAATATAAAGACTGGGTTGACGTATCGAAGCCCAAATAATTTTATTGCATTGTAATATGAGGAAGAGCTGCGCCTTCTTCAATATGACAAAGATTGAGGTCTTGTGATGAAAACTTTTCTTATAATTACAGCGACTATTTTAGCTGTGATAGTTGGACTGACATTAATTTGTGTCGGCTTCCTTTTCAATAAAGAGGCACGACGAAATATAAGAATTGCCATAATAATAATTGACTTGCTGCTTATAGGCGTATGTGTAATCGGATTTATGAACCGCAATTTATTTCCGAATACAGCCGTTGAGATTTTGGGCGATGTAATGTCCGTTATCTTTGCCGCGCAGATAATTTGTGTCGTCCTTGTGTTAATTGCGCTCATCATTCGCAGTGTGTACCGACTGTTTAATAAGCCAACACCGTTCAGTCGTCAGCGTCGGACTATGCTGGCGTATGGTTTGTTTTATCCAATTTATTCGTTTGCAACGGCTGTCTACGCCAATCAAATTGAGCGGAATGATACGGTTGATAATTTTTATGACATTCAAATAAAAAATCTGCCTGATGAATTGAATGGATTTAAAATTGCGCAGATTAGTGATATTCATCTCGGCGCGTTCTACTCACTTGAAAAATTAGAACAATT
>JAFUTM010000239.1 GCA_017484235.1 Selenomonadaceae bacterium | reverse complement strand
TCTTTATCTTTTTTAGCCGCCAGTGTCGTGTAAAAATTCAATTTATTAAAATAATGATTCCAATCTCTATATGGATAATGAACAAGATATTCATTTTCCGGCAGCTTAACTTCTTTATAATCGTGACAAATTTTTGGATGAACGAATCCAGTTACGTATGTGCCTTGACGAGGAATCAATCGAACGACATAATCTGGAAACCAGCCGCCGTGTTTAAGAGGCTGGCCCCAAAAATAACTGAGCCGCGCAGTCATATATGCAAATTGCCGATCATCTTGAGACAAAATATTTTTAATGCGTTCAGCTAATTTATCCGTCGCCCGCTCGTCTGCATCAATAAAGAATATCCAATCGCAAGATGCCTGCTCTATCGCAAAGGTCTGCTGCCTGCCCCAGTCGCCGTTTAGTGCGTGTGTTATGACTTTAGCACCGAGTTTTTGAGATAGCTGCGCGGTGTTATCCGTGCTGTTGTCGTCAATAACAATAATTTCATCGGCAAATGTTTTGACGCTTTCAATGCACGCGCCAATAAATTTCTCCTCATTCTTAGCCAATATTAAAACTGAAACTTTTGAGCCCATGTTATCTCACTTCAAAATTTTATTATTATAATTTGTTTTCGTTAAAAATAATTTAAATCCTGCATTAAAAACAGATTTATGTTATAATGTTTATCATTTAAATTGGAGGTGCCTATATGAAAAAAAAAGTTGCCGTTGCGATGAGCGGCGGCGTTGACAGTTCACTGACTGCGGCAATATTACTTGAGCGCGGCTATGATGTAATTGGAATAACTATGAAGCTTGCCGATGATGAGGCCTATGCAAGTGACCGGCAATGCTGCAGTTTGAACGAGGCAAACGATGCACGTGCTGTCGCCAACTTTTTAAATATTCCACATTATGTCATTGATCTGCACGAGCAATTCCAAAATAGAGTTGTCAATTATTTCATTGACGAATATTTAAATGGCCGCACGCCCAATCCGTGTGTCGTTTGCAATAAATATATTAAATTCGGTGCGATGTTTGATTTTATTAATGAACTTGGCGTGGATTTTCTGTCAACCGGACACTATGCACGCATTGAATGTATCAACGGCAGTCATTATTTAAAAAAGGCAGTAGATATTAAGAAAGATCAGTCATACGTTTTATATAATTTGACACCGGATCAGCTTGCAAGAATCATTTTGCCGCTTGGTGAACAGTCCAAAGATGATACGCGAAAGTTGGCTGAACAGTTAAATCTTCCAGTCGCCCATAAGCCGGACAGTCAGGAGATATGTTTTGTGCCAAACGACGACTATAAAGCTTTCCTAATTCACAACGCCGATAACAATGCAGAGGCGTTGCAAGCCGGCGACATAGTAAATAGCAACGGCACAGTTTTAGGTCATCATAATGGCGCAGCGTTTTACACGATTGGCCAGCGCAAAGGTCTCGGTATTGCTGCACCGGAGCCACTCTACGTAATCGACACTGACGTTAAAAATAAACAGGTTGTCGTTGGCGGTGCAGGTGATGTATTCGGTACCTCACTAACTGCTGACAACGTGCATTGGATTTATCCTCCAACATTTCCAATTAAAGCCGAAGCTAAAATTCGTTATGGTCCGCGTGTTGCGGATTGCGTTGTTAATACAATTGATAATGATAAAATTAAAGTTGACTTTACTGAGCCGCAGCGTGCCATTACGCCTGGTCAATCCGGTGTCTTTTATGACGGCGATACTGTACTTGGCGGCGGGCGAATCAATTAGGTGTTTAAAATTAAATTTAAAGTAATGTTGGCAACGCTGTAATAAATGAAACGGAAATTCGTGCACCTTTTGACGGCATTATTACTAAAAAATATGTCGAAGAAAGCTCGCTAATCTCGTCGATTATTCCGATTTATTCTTTGCAGGACAGAAATGATAACTGGATTGATTTTAAAGTCAAGGAGACAGAAATTAATAATTTTGAAATTGGCGACGAAATTATGCTTCAAGGACGTAATGATTCATTAACGATTGACGGAATAGTTGAGAGTATCCGACGCAAGGCGGACTTTGCCACTCAAAAGGCGACGAGTGAACGTGAAGATGTTGACATTATCGCTTTTAATGTCAAAGTTCGCACGAACAACGAAAAAATTTATCCAGGTATGAGATTTAAATTAATTAGGAATGTTGAATTAGGAATGATAAATGTTGAGCGTAAAACTTTGATATTATTGATTTTCATTCCAAT
>JAFUTM010000238.1 GCA_017484235.1 Selenomonadaceae bacterium | reverse complement strand
GCCAACGATGAAAGAGATGCTGCCTTCTTCCATATTATCAGAAAATGATTTAATTTCATATGATGCCGCAATTAGATTAATTCATTTTCCACGAAGCAGAATGGACATTGACGAAGCCCGACGCCGGCTGGCATTTAATGAGCTTTTTTTGATTCAATATGGCTTGATTTTGTTGAAAAAGAAAACGCAAGACGAAGAACTCGGCATAAAACATAAACGCAATGGCAAGTTGATGAAAGCCGCTTTAGGTAATTTGCCGTTTGAATTGACGGGCGATCAACAAGCAGTATTAAAATCCGTTATTACGGATATGCAAAAAGTCTCACCAATGCGCCGGCTTATACAAGGTGATGTTGGTTCCGGCAAAACAGTCATTGCAATGCTGGCGTTAATTAAAACGGTCGAAAATGGCTGTCAAGGTTCCTTTATGGCACCAACTGAGATTTTAGCTGTCCAGCACTATGAAAAATTCACTAAACTACTTGAGCCGCTCGGCATAAGAGTTGGCTTATTATCGGCGCAGGTTACTCGGTCTAAAAAGCGGCGTGCTGAAGTTTACGAAAAAATTGCTAATCAAGAACTCGACATCATAATTGGCACGCACGCATTAATTGAAGAAGGCGTACAATTTAAAAAACTCGGCCTGGTGGTTACTGATGAGCAGCACCGTTTTGGCGTAGCACAACGTGCAAAATTAGAAAGTAAGTCGGAACTGACACCGGACATACTCGTTATGACAGCTACGCCTATTCCTCGTACAATGACGCTGACGGTGTATGGTGATTTAGACGTATCTCAAATTAAAGAATTGCCGCCTGGTCGTAAGCCAATTAAAACGACAGTCCGCCATAAACAAGGACGCAAACAGGTCTATACCTTTGTGAGAAAAGAATTGGAAGCTGGTCGGCAAGCCTATGTTGTCTGCCCGCTGATTGAACACAGTGATAGTGAAAAAATGCAGGAAATATCCTCAGCTGAAGAAATCTTTGATGAACTGAGCTGCGGTATGTTTAAAGACTTCAGTTGTGCTCTGCTGCACGGCAAGATGAAACCTAAAGAAAAAGATGAAATTATGCAGTCGTTCAGAACCAACGAGGTAAATTTACTCGTTTCAACGACGGTAATTGAAGTTGGCGTCGACGTGCCAAATGCTTCGGTTATGGTTATTGAGCACGCCGAACGTTTTGGACTTGCAACTCTTCATCAGCTGCGCGGTAGAGTTGGTCGCGGCAGTGATAATTCTTATTGTTTTCTGATTTCAGATACTAAAGCAGATGTAAGTAAAGCCCGTCTCAAAATTATGGAGACGACAAGCGACGGCTTTAAATTAGCTGAAGAAGATTTAAAACTGCGCGGTCCAGGTCAGTTTTTTGGTGAATCGCAGCACGGCTTACCGGATTTGAAGATTGCTGATGTGTTTCGTGATGTAAATCTTTTGCTTAAAGCCAGAGATTCTGCAGAAGTTTTCGTTCAAGATGAAGATAATGCCGATTCAATGGAACTGCTCAATAGACATCTTTCCATAGCTTACGGCGATAAATTTAAACAAATTTTTAATAATTAATCTATTCCAATTACAAATGTTAATACTTTCATTGCAACGAATCAAACAATAAATGTGCTCCTATATTTTACGATTTCTAACCAACAACTATCTTACAAAAACAAAAATCATATCATAAAATATAAACTCATTGAGAGGAGCTCAAAACATGGGCGGATTATCTTTAACTAAAAAATTAATCGGAGCCTTTGGTGTAGTGTTTGCATTGTTTTCGTTCTTAGGATTGTTTATACTTTTTTATTTTAACAACATAAGTAGTGAACGTTCTAATCTCAAAGATTGGTTTGATTCGAGTATGACAGTCACTCAGATTACAAAAGATGTCTCTGAAACGCAGCGATTGTTAAATACTCGTATACTAAAAATCGGCGCATCAGATGCCGCCAAATGGAAGTCTGAACTTGAAAATAAAATTAAAGATATTGATGATGGATTCTCAAAATACCAGACCACTTTAAACAACAGCGTTTACGAGGATGAGTCTGAACGCCAGCGAGATCAGGAAATGCTCAATAATGAATTGAGATTATGGCAAAATTATAAAAATGAGCTTGCAAAAATTGACGGTCTTATAATTGCAAATGATCAAGCCGCTGCAATTGAACTGTTAAATGGCGGTGTTGAAAAAGCCTTCGGCGAAA
Source organism: Selenomonadaceae bacterium (assembly GCA_017484235.1). Taxonomy (GTDB): domain Bacteria; phylum Bacillota; class Negativicutes; order Selenomonadales; family Selenomonadaceae; genus Quinella. The sequence continues at coordinate 11,057 of JAFUTM010000238.1, read as the reverse complement.
TTGCTCAAGCTATGCATTCAGATGAATCCGATTGCGCCAGTGGATTATCTGACGCAGTTGATGTTTCGGAAAATATGTTTGACGACTTTGAAGAACTCATACACATAATGGGCATTGTTATGGCTGTAATTTTATTGTTTATAGTAATAATTCTATACATTTTGGCAAAAGACATTAATCATTCACTTAAACAAATAGTTACTGTGACGGAGAAAGCCGCTCTTGGAAATTTATCACAAGACATAATAACCGACGCAACGGACGAATTTGGAACGATTGCCGGACAATTTAATTCCGTCATAAAACATATGCGAAAAGCTCTTGGAAAAGTTCAAAATGCGGCGCAGCAAGTTTCTGATAGTTCATTAACAATGAAAGAAAGAGTCGAACACACCGGTCATCTATTAGAAAATGTCGCCGTATCAATTATGGAAGCTTACGACAATGTCAAGCAGCAGAAAGAATCCATAACAGACACGGAGAATCGCGTCAAGCAAATAGAACAGAGTGTCGAACAATCAATAGAAGCGATGAAGGCTGGCTTGGACAGTGTAGAACAGACAGCCCAACGTGCTTCAAACGGCACTGAAATGGCAGATACAACTGTTCGGCAAATGAATGAGCTTGCAAAATCAGTTGAAGAAGCTGCACGTATTGTTCAAGAGCTCGGTGAAAATTCCAAAGAAATTGGTTCAATCGTTGAGTTAATCTCAAGCATAGCCGAACAGACGAATTTGTTGGCGTTAAATGCAGCGATTGAAGCGGCACGCGCGGGCGAACACGGTAAAGGTTTCGCTGTTGTTGCAGATGAAGTCCGCAAATTAGCCGAAGGATCACAAAATGCAGTTCAAAGAATCGGCAGTATAATCGGCACCATTCAAGAGACCACCGAAAAAGCTGTTATTACAATGCAAACAGGGCATCAATTAGTCGAGAAGGGCAGAAGCAATGTTGAATCAACCGGTCAGTCGTTCCACGAGATTATGAATATGATACAACAAGCTGATGAAAATTCTCAACAAGTTATGCTCATAATTAGCGGCCTTCACGAGCCTATTGCAGATATCGTGAGTCGTACGGAGAAGATGTCGGCAATGTCCATAGAAGTTGCAGATAAAATGGAATCTATATCCATTGCAACTGCTAAAGAAGCTTCTAACGTAATGGATATAGCAGAAAGCAGTGTTAGTTTAACTGAATTAGCCAAAAATATGGAAAATACTGTGCACGAATTCCAATTATAATATTAAATTATAATTATGCCTTGATTATTCTTTGCGGCATATTTCTGTTATCGTGTTTACAATTTCTTGAGCGGCTTCCTCGTTCGCAAGCGCTTTTGAAGATTTACGCATTGCGTTGAGTCGCTCATTATTATTAATTAAATCATAAACTTTGACAGCAATATCAGCGTTTTCTATGGAAATAGCCGCTCCGTGTTTTACGGCAAATTCAGCGTTGAGTGACTCCGGTCCAGGTATTGGCGGCAGAAGCAGGACGGGCAGACCGACGGCGAACGATTCTGTTAGTGTGAGAGCGCCTGGCTTTGCTATTAATAAGTCAGACTCTCTCATCCATTTGGAGATATTATTGACGAAACCCAGCAATATTAATTCGTGTTTGGATTTCGTCGATTTTAATTTTGCCATAAGCCGTTCATTTTTGCCCGTGACAACTGTAATCCTCAATGGAAGATCAATTTTATCAAGTGCTTTTATCGTCGTTTCAAACGAACCAAGCCCTAAGCCGCCGCCCATTATTAACAATGATGAATTATGAATTAGAAATGAGGAATTATTGTTGGCGGCCTCTTCTAAAGAATTGTTTTTATTTTGATTATTGTAGAAATCTTTGGCAATCGGTATTCCAAATGAGTATACTTTATATCTTCCGTGCATCTCAAGCTCGCGTTTCATCTCTTCAGTTGCAACGAAATAAACATCTACCTCATTGTATATCCAAATCTCGTGCAGTGAATAATCCGTCAGGATAGCTGCGAGGGTGAATTTACCTGCGGAATTTGGGTGCAGAAACTTCCATAAACTTGCTGCTGCCTCTGGAAACGGGTGTGTACAGATAATTATATCCGGCTGGTATTTTTTTAAGAGTCTGGTAAATGGCAAATACATTAGCGTTGACCAAATGAGCCGAGTTATTGAGCCGAATCTTCGGACGCCTGCCAGTTGATAAATTCTGTCATATAAATCTGGAATCAGTGATAGCATTGACAGATATAATTTCTTTAATAAAAAATTCACCAATGATATATCTTTGTCCATAAAGTCTACAATCTGCACCTGTTCATCGAAGGCGTCCGCAACTGCCTCTGCAGCTTTAGTGTGACCGGAACCGATTGACGCTGATAATATCAACACTTTCAATTTTATATCTCCTACAACAAAAATAATCCTGCGCGGAGCAGAATTAAATTTGACAGAACGTATTTATTTTGTTACTATATTCAACGGAGCTGCAAAAGCGGCAGGCGGTCAATCTTAGCCTCAGAAATGAGGTGTTGCTTATGGATTCAGACTTTACAATGTTCTTACTCGTAGTCACAATACTAATCATAATTCAAAACATGAGCAAATAATTACCGCCGACAGCTGACCCCTGAAAGCGGTTGCTTATGAAGCACCAATAAGAAAGGAGGCTGACCGCTTGTCGTGGCTCCATTTATATTTTAGTTCATCATCATTATATTGTCAATAGTTTGTTAATTATTGTTGACATTATCTTTGTCGATAATATATGGCGTGCAAAGATACGCTGGAACTGTAATCTTGCCGTTGTTATAGGTACTTACATCATTAATGTCCGGATCAGTACCTTCAACGACGGCTTTAATCATGCGTACACATTTATTGGTCAAGAGTTCTGGCGACTTACTGACCGTAAAGGTCTGCTGACCAGCTTTAATTCGTTCAATTGCAGCAGGATCGGCGTCCAGACCGGAAATCAGAGGAAGAGACATATTTCGTGCCTGCATTTCTGCTAAAATAACACCGGCTATATCGTCATTTGGACTGAGCACAGCGTGCAGAGGCTGACCAGCATTATAATAAGTGTCAAGTAGATTCTTGATTCGAGTTTTAGCATTGTCACTGTTCCAGTCGGCAGTTGCCACAGAATTAAAATCAGTCTGACCAGACAGACATATCAGCTTACCGCTTTTAATATAGGGTTCTAAAACTGCCATTGAGTTCTTAAAAAATAAATGGGCGTTATTATCGGAAGGAGCACCGGCAAAGAACTCTATATTATAAGGACCGCCTTCGCCTTTAAGATTGAGTGCCGCCTCTAAATATTCGCCCATAGCCTCACCAATGGCCTCATTGTCAAATGAAGCATAGTAGTTGACCGCGTCGGTGTTTAATATGATGCGGTCGAAAGCAATAATCGGTACGTTGAGTTCTTTGGCACGTTCCAGCACATCAACAAAAGCCGCGCCGTCAATCGCACCAATTACGAGACAGTTCGGTTGAGTTTCGATAATCTCTTTAACTTGATTAATTTGTTCGTCAGAAGTGCCCGCAAATTGAAGGTCGACGGTAAAGCCTTCCTCTTGAAGTGTCTTCATCATCGCCTCACCGTTGCGCTGCCAGCTTGGAGTTGTATTTGGAAATGCAATCGCAACTTTCTTATTATTGGAATCAGAGTCATCGCAACCACTTATCAACAGTGCTGAAGCTGTCATAGCGGCAATCATTACCATTATTATAAATCGTTTAATCACTATACATCACCTATTCCAAAAAGCACATTTACAAGTACTCTAAACTTACAGGTTAATTATCGGAAACTGCCGCTCTTATTCGGTCGGCACCTTTATGGATTCTAAACTGTGCGGCCGAGTCGGTCAGTTCTTCGGCAAGTTCAGATAACTTCTTACTGGCAGTCGCAACTTCATCAATTGAGGCGGACTGCTGCTCCGTTGCTGCAGATACCGATTCCGTCTCAGCTGACACGTCTTTACTGGATTTATCAAGTTCGTCCATAGCTTCGACTAATTTGTCAACTCGCTGTGAAGCGTCCTGTGCATCTCGAAGTATTTCCACAGCGTGATTGGTCAAGTCTGATACTGCCGCCGCTATGTTCTCAAAAGATTTGCCTGCCGCCGCAACGACGACTTTGCCGCTTTCGACATCATCTGTGCCCTTCTGCATTTCACGGACAGCATTATCGGTATCTGCCGTCACTTTAGTTATGAGTTCAGCAATCTTTTGTGCCGCAATATTGCAGCCCTCAGCCAACTTACGGACCTCATCAGCAACGACCGCAAAGCCCTTGCCGGCCTCACCAGCACGCGCTGCCTCGATTGCCGCGTTCAATGCAAGCAGATTGGTTTGTTCCGCAATACCTGCTATGGTTGAGCTGATCTCTCCAATTTGTGCCGATCTTGCGGCAAGCTGCCTGATTACTTCAGCGGAAGCGGCAGTTGATTCTGCAATTGCCGACATTTGATCAACGGCGTCTTCTATTGCTGATTTACCGGAATCCGCTATCTCCTCAACGGACTTTGCCGCATTTACTGAGGCGTTAGACTTGTCCTCAAAATTCTGCAGCAATTTAGCAAATGCACGAATATTGTAAGCTGAAGTTGCCACAGCTTCGCCCTGCTTGCTCGCGTTTTCAGCCACGTTTCCAATTGATATTGCAACTTGCTGCGTCGCCTGTGCCGACTGCGAGGCGTTTTCATTGAGCTGTGTGGCAAAGGTTGAGGCGTCTTTAGCGTTCTGCTGGATTCGTTCAATTAATTTTCGTAATGTTTCTATTGTATTTGCATAAGCTTCGGTCAACTGTCCGAACTCGTCGTTCGTCTCAGCTCGTGCCTCTACAGTTAGATTGCCGCCCGCTACTTCTCGCGATACGTTCATAAGGTATTGTACGGATTTCATTATTGATGAAGACAAGCCAAGTGCCATAAATATGCTGAAGAGTACAACAATTACTATGGTAACTATCAATATGATTCGTGTCTGATTGTAACGCGCTGAAGATTCGACAGTTTCCATATGTATGAAGTCTTTGCGATTGTCCAATATGCGATTCAGCTTCATTTCTATTGCTGTATAATCTGCGTCTGAGCGTTCCAGCAATTTTGTCGCTTCGGCGGTCTGCCCAGATTTGGCAAGCTGTATTAGTTGCTTGGAGTTTTCTTTATATCGATTCCATATCGTTCGCATCTCTTTAAAATCGTTTACGACTTCTCCGGTTAATTTTGGCTCAACCGCATCGAACGTTATGTCTATTTGGTCAGCCAGCTTTTTCGTCTGCTGTGCCGCGTGTATTCGATTTGGCAATGTGGTTGCGTTTATCACGGCGAACTCACCTTGTCTATAGTCGCTCATTGAGCGTGAGCTGTCTGCTGCCGCCATTACGCCCTGCAAATGTTCCGTCGCTATTCTAAGGGCACCTTCGTTTATGCTTGACAAGCTGTATGCGCTGTATATTCCGTTTCCGATAAACGCTATGATTAGCAGGATAAATACTACGAATAGTTTCTGTCTTATCGTCAGCGTATTCAAACATATCACTCCTCACATTTATTTTATTGTTATATTTGACTCGCACATACATTCTCCTGCTTGCAAGAACAATTTTAATTTAGTTTTTGGTAACTCCAATTTCGTAAGCAGATTTATACTTTGTTACTCGTCAGAGGTTAAGTTAAATATATGGAAAAAATACGATTGACATATGAGGCGCAATGGTGTAAAATAACAGAAAAATGCGACAATGCAAAAGGAGGACGCAGATAATATGGTAAAAATTGATCTGAGTAAATATGGAATAGTTGGAACGACGGAAGTCTTGTACAACCCAACGTATGAGGTGCTGTTCAACGAGGAAACTAAACCAGGTCTTACTGGTTATGACGTAGGACAGGAAACAGAACTTGGCGCAATCAACGTAATGACGGGTATTTATACTGGACGTTCGCCAAAGGATAAATTCATAGTTTACGATGATACAACTAAAGAAGGCGCACCTGGTGAAATATGGTGGACAACGCCGGAATATCCAAATGATAACAAAAAAGCGAGTGTTGAGGCTTGGAAAGCCTTGAAAAAGCTTGCAGTTGATGAACTGTCTAACAAGAAATTGTATGTGGTTGACGGCTTCTGCGGCACACATAAAGACACGCGCATGAAAATAAGATTCATAATGGAAGTAGCGTGGCAGGCACACTTCGTAACTAATATGTTCATTCGCCCGAAAACTCAAGCCGAATTTGACCAAGAGCCAGATTTTGTTGTTTACAATGCATCGAAAGCTAAAATCAAAAACTTCAAAGAACTCGGACTGAATTCTGAAACAGCGGTTGTCTTCAATGTAACTGAAAAAGAGCAGGTTATCATCAACACCTGGTATGGCGGCGAGATGAAGAAGGGCATGTTCTCAATGATGAACTACTTCCTGCCGTTGAAAGGTATCGCAGCAATGCACTGCAGTGCAAACACGGATAAGAATGGCGAAAATACAGCAATATTCTTTGGACTGAGCGGCACAGGCAAGACGACGCTTTCAACAGATCCAAAACGTCTGTTAATTGGCGACGACGAGCACGGCTGGGACGATGCAGGTGTGTTCAACTTCGAGGGCGGCTGCTATGCAAAAGTTATTAATCTTGACAAAGAATCAGAACCAGACATTTACAATGCAATTAAGCGCGACGCGCTTTTGGAGAATGTTACGGTAGACAAAGATGGCAAGATTGACTTTGCTGATAAATCCGTAACGGAAAATACGCGCGTCAGCTATCCAATTTACCATATCAAGAATATAGTTCGTCCAGACAGTCACGGCCCAGCAGCAAAGTCAGTAATTTTCCTTAGTGCAGATGCATTTGGTGTACTGCCACCAGTCTCAATCCTGACAGCTGAACAAACGAAGTACTACTTCCTGAGCGGATTTACGGCGAAACTTGCAGGCACAGAGCGTGGAATCACCGAGCCGACACCAACATTTAGTGCGTGCTTCGGACAGGCGTTCCTTGAACTTCACCCAACAAAATACGCAGAAGAACTTGTCAAACGTATGGAAAAATCCGGCGCGAAGGCTTATTTGGTGAACACGGGCTGGAATGGCACGGGCAAGCGCATTTCTATTAAAGATACACGCGGAATCATTGATGCGATTCTGGGCGGCGCAATACTGAAAGCACCGACGAAGAAAATACCAATCTTCAATTTAGAAGTGCCAACTGAACTTGAGGGCGTAGCAACCAACATTCTGGATCCGAAAGATACGTACGCAGACGCCAGTGAATGGACTAAGAAGGCAGAAGACCTCGCAGGTCGTTTCATTAAGAACTTCAAAAAATATGAATACAATGCAGCTGGAAAAGCATTAGTACCAGCCGGCCCACAACTCTAATACCTAACTAGATGTATAAATGATAATGGAGAATCGCTCGATGAAAGAACCAATTAATCGAGCGGTTCTTTGTTGGTATTTTGGAGGTAATATTATGACAATAGAAGATATAAAACGGACGAGTATATTTCCAGTCGGCGAAGAAAATACTAAATATGCGGAGTATTTCGACGGCGTGAGTTATTTAAATATGATCTCATTGGAACAAGTTATAATTGGTAATGTGACCTTTGAAGCGGGCTGTCGGAATCATTGGCACATACATCACGCAACGAGTGGCGGTGGACAGATTCTGCTTGTGACAGCTGGACGCGGCTATTATCAAGAATGGGGCAAAGAAGCACGCGAACTTAAAGCTGGTGATGTCGTCAATATACCTGCAAACGTGAAGCACTGGCACGGAGCGGCAAAAGATTCAGCCTTCCAACACCTTGCAATAGAAGTGAGTGGCGAAGGTCAATCGAATGAGTGGTGCGAGCCTGTAAATGAGACGGATTATTATAACTTAAAATGAAGATTGCTAATAGTGAGGTGCTGCTAATACATTTATGTGAATAAAATGAAATTAGCAGCGTCTCGTTAAAGTAAGTTGATAAGTTTAAAATTTGTAGGTTTGTTAAACATTTGTTATGATGTATTAATAGAACTTTATTGAGGGTGGCTAGATTTTTGCAGAAGAGATGCATTTCTACAGATACATTTGATAAAATTTAATAAATATCTTGACAAGATTATAAATTGGTGATATATTATTAATGTTCGACGCCGACTTAGCTCAGTTGGTAGAGCAGGTCATTCGTAATGATCAGGTCGTAGGTTCAAATCCTATAGTCGGCTCCATTGAAATCAACGCCTCGGAGATGTTTCCGAGGCTTTTATAGTTTTAAAAAATGTACCTTAAGTGCGGCTTGTATCCGCATCTAAAACAATGAAAATTACGCCGCCTTTTGACAATACTTAAATACTTTCAGAGTAAAAATCAATTTTATTATTTGTTAATTTTTCAGACTGCATTATTTTATTGATGATGCGATTTTTTACAACTTCTGCCTCTTGTTTTGATGTTTCCATTAATAATACAAATATTTGATTGCTGCCATTTTGTGTTATGCAGTCACTCTTTCGCAATGTTTTTATCAATAATTCTTTTAATGTTTCTAAATCTTTTTCATATTCATTCGCAAGCGTTATTTTCATAAATTGTATATCTTTTTTGTAATTGTCTGCTAATCTAACGAATAATCTATAAACCACTTTAAAATAGTCTAATGCGACAAAATATGCACCGTGTGCTTCGCTTCGTTCGCCCAATATTTGTTTTATGTCTGATACTTCACTTTTGTGTGGAATATTATTTTTTTTATCTTCAGAGTAAATAGCATATCCGTGTTTACCATTTTGTTTCACCTTATACAAAGCTTTATCTGCTTTTTTATAAAGTTTAGAAAAATCAGTTCCTTCACTTGGCACAAATGCTGCTCCAACTGATACTCCGAGCGGAATATTCATATCTTCGCCCATATATTTTTTCGCCGATTCCAATATTTTTTCGTTTAGATATTTTGTTTTATCAAAAATAATGGATTCTTCTTCTACGTTTTCGCAAAATGCAATAAATTCATCGCCGCCCATTCGGCCGGCAATATCCGTCGAACGAATTATACTGTTAATAAGTTCGGCAAATTTTATCAGTATCATATCACCCATATTATGTCCATAGATATCATTCACCAGCTTGAAGCTGTCCAAATCTATCATTAATAGTGCGCCTTGACTGTTTTTACAAATTTTGTCAATTTCGCGTTGCACTGCTGTTTTATTCAGCAAGCCTGTCATTTTGTCAATATCCGCTGCTTTTTTTAAGCCGTGAATTTTATCTGCATTATCAAGAATATTTGCAACTCGTCTGAGTAAAATGTCTGCTTTCAGCGGCTTTCTGATATAATCTGCCGCTCCAATTTCAAATCCGTGACTTTCACTTTCATCGCTCTCGTCCGCCGTCATAAACATTATCGGTACAGATTCGGCACTTTTTTCGTTTAATATTCTGTGAAGTTCATAGCCGTCCATTTCAGGCATCAATAAATCTGAAAGAATCATATCCGGTTTTTCAATTTCAAATAATTTTATCGCTTCTGCTCCACTCGAAGCACAAACTATTTCATAATTTTTTGATAATATTCTTGTTGCCAACTTCAGCATCATTTTTTCGTCATCAACAATCAATATCTTTTGCATTCGCACTCACCTAATCAATATTATATTATTTATTCTATACTTCACTATAATTTCTTTTTTCCCTGTTTATTTTTTACTTTATTTTATTGTAATTTGAAATAAAAATAGCCATAAGCTCTTTCACACAATAGAGACTTATGGCAATATTATTTTTAATGTCTAATATAATTAATCTGCTTCTGTGTCTATTTTAACATAAATAGAATCAGCCGCCATAGCTGAGACCGTTGGCAACTTGAATTTTGACGCGTGCATAACCTTGTGCATAATAATGCTGTATTACAACCGCAACGTGACAATATGCAGAATTTCTCTTTTTGCTTTTTCCCATAGTAACAGGTGGTGCATATGTTGGTCCGTTATATCCAAAATAAAAATAAAATATATCTTGAGAATTTGCTGTACGTCGAAGATCACTGCTATCATTTCCAATAAAATAAAATGGATAGTAACTGGTCAAAAACTGCATGTACTGCTGAACTAAAGCGTCTCCAACATTTAAATCGCAGTTATAATCGTAGCTGGTGAAACCATAATGCGATCTCTGCGTTCCGATATAATTTGCATAATTTCCGGCAACCTGACGAAATTCCGGCACATCTGCTGCCTCAGTCGTCGCAGTCGGAATCACGATTGCAATCGCCAGCAAAAAACTTATTAAAACTTTTTTCACAGTGAACACCTCCTGTAAAAATATTTACACAACAAACTTTTTAATTCATATTTATCCCTTTTGCCGTGAAAACATCAACGCCATCCGAAGAGGCTTCGACAAAAATATGAAATCTCTTATCTGTACCCCAATTCCAGTCTACCAAACCAATTCCAGAAGTAGGACGGGTTAAATACCAATGTCCACTAGAACTGCTTTTACTCAATACGAATGAATATTGCGATACCAGCTTGTTGACGTATTGCTGAGCATATTGAATACCGCGATTGTCTCTGCACGAATAATTATATTCAACATGATCATTGTGAACATACTTATCATCAAGAATGATCTGAGTTGAGTTGATACTGCGAAAATTCGGCACGCTAATATTTGCTGAAACCATAATTGGAATCAACCATACAAACAGAAAGACAAATAACCCTTTTTTCATGAAAAACACCTCCACATATTTATAATTTATATTTTTAATGTTTTTTCTTCTTGCTTTGATTAATCATTTTTCCAAAATCTTTAAAGAACGATTTATAAATATCTTTGTAAATGGAAGATTGAGAGTTGGAATGATATAAGGTGTTATGTTTATTACAAGTCATTATTTTATTTCCATTATGACAATCGTATACTTCGATTAAAGCTTTAACCGTTGAAATATAAACATTGTGTGCCGGTATCACCCTTCGTTTTGTTTCTGTGCGATAACCTGGATGCCACATTTTACTCGTTTCCTTGTAAGAACCTGGAAAATGATTAGGTTTTGTTATAT
>JAFUTM010000237.1 GCA_017484235.1 Selenomonadaceae bacterium | reverse complement strand
TTTTCCTGATGAAGTATTCAATTCACGAACAAAACCTATGTCTACTCCACTGATTTTATTTTTTATTTCACCATTGTTGCTTGTATCACTCTTTATAATTCCGGTGCTTACAGATGTGAATACTTTAACTGGTGGTTTAGGTGTTCTTGATTTTGAAGAGGTATGATCATTATCATCATTAGCATTTAATGTAATATCATTAGTATTTAAATTTGAATTATCGTTATTATGTTGTTGTGAATTGGATTTTTTATTAAGATAACTATTAAAATCTATGTGTCGAGCTTCAGAAGGTGGATAAAATATTTCTACATCTTCATCAATAGCTGCGGTAGATTGGTCTGATTGATTTATCATATTATTATCAGCATTGACATTTGATTCAGAGTTAGGTTCATTTTTAATATTTAACTCAGGTAAATTTTTTTCTTTAGCTTCGCTGGCTTTATCTATTACGTCAATAATTCTATCTGTACCTGCATTTATTGTTGCAGTTGCTCCAATAGATGGCTGTACTAATTCTTGGGCATTTACATTTTTAATATTAACAACAAATAATAATGCAGATATACAGAGGAACATGGTGATTATACTTTTTAGTTTCACATTGTCGTCCTCACTTTCAGCTTATCTTAACTATTTTAAGATTGTACCATATTGTTTTCGTTAAAGTCAATATAAAATCCTTATGGAGGAGGTTAAGTTTATGTTTCGCAATATACTTCAATCCGTTGCTAAAGACAGCGACATTACGTTTAGTGATAATCAATTAGATCAATTTGCAGATTTTTATCAAATGATAGTTGAATGGAATAAAAAAATTAACCTGACGACGATAACTGATCCATATGAATTTGCTGTAAAACATATAATTGATTCTATTCTAATTTGGAATGAAAACAAAATTGGAAAGGTTGAAACGATAATTGATGTTGGGACCGGCGCAGGATTTCCGTGTATACCTTTAAAAATTCTGAATCCATATATAAAAATTACTTTACTTGATTCATTGAATAAACGAATATCATTTTTAGAAGATGTAGTTGCAAAAATTGGATTACAAGATGTATTATGCCTTCATAGTCGTGCTGAAGATGCAGCTCATAATCCACAATTTAGAGAATCTTTTGATTTAGCGGTGTCACGTGCCGTTGCTCAGTTGAATATATTATCGGAATACTGTTTGCCATTTGTAAAAACAGGTGGTTATTTCGCTGCATTGAAAAGCAGTAAAATTGATTATGAATTGAATGATGCGGAATATGCTATCAAATTACTTGGCGGCGGAAATATTGAGACGATAGATGTTAAACTGCCAAATGGAGATGGAAGAAAATTAATTTATATAAAAAAAGTTGTTCGTACGCCTAATCAATTTCCACGAAAAGCTGGACTTCCAAAGAAAACACCATTGATTAAAAAAAATAAATGATAGAATCATTTTAACGTATTTTAGTTTATTATTTTTAATGATATAATGATTATTAAGTTATACGTTAAATAGATATGAATGGAGAATGGTATGAAAGTCAACGCGTTAAATAATTTAAAAGTTCGAGCGGTGATAGATTTCTTGATGCTATCATTGATATTTGGAATCATCGGCTATTTTGTTTATCAAAAGGTAGACGCAGAACTTACTCGTTCGCTCGAAGAATCAGTTGCGCAGCAATCTCAAAGTCTTGCATTTGGAATAGAACAGCAATCAAGGCACACTTTTGACAGATTGCGAACAGGTGCTAACTTAGTGGAACAAAGTAAGGTATCGGTTGAGGATTTAGTCAGTGTTTCATTGATTGGTTCATCTGGTGAAACGATGGGAATAGTCACCCTAGACGGTAAGACAATAGCCGGAACGCCTTTGCCGGATGAAACAATAAAAATTTTGTATTCAGCTTTCAGAGGTCTTGAGGTCGTTAAATATCGTCAAAATATAGGATTAATATTTGCCGTTCCAATAAAAATAAATGGTGAGCAATGTGTTCTATATAATTGTTTTGATGATGATGCTGTTCGCCGTACTTTTCGCGCACTCAGTTATAATGGTGCTGGTACACTTTACATTCATAACGGTCTGGAAAATTGGCTTTTATTGTCAAAAGGCTGGTATTTCTTTTCGGCTTCATATTTAAATGACGGCTGGCATAAATTAGGTGACAAATTCCAAAAAAGCAATATGGTATCCAGTGCTATCTTTTACAATTACAACGGGCAGAGATATTTTATTCATATGTCAGAAATATCTGTTGATCAGCACTTTGCTCTGACAGGATATGTTCCTTGGGAATATGTAGCAGTTGGAATTGATTACATTTACAAAATAATGTTAATTTCGTTTATTGTGATATTCATTGCAATAATTTTTATCGTTCGATATATGATGAAGAATCGCGAAGCCAAAAATCTTGCACATGAAAAGGTTCTGGCGGACTCTGCGAACAAAGCTAAGAGTGAGTTTTTATCCAATATGAGTCACGAAATCAGAACGCCTATCAACGCCATTATGGGTATGGACGAGATGATTCTTCGTGAGTGCAAAGATAAGAACATAATTGAATATGCCGATAATCTCCAACACGCAGCGCGCAACCTGCTCAGTCTTGTCAATGATATTCTGGATTTTTCCAAAATTGAAGCTGGTAAAATGGAGATTATTCCTGTTGAGTACCACGTCAGCTCACTTTTAAATGATTTAGTAAATATGATACAGTCACGTGCTGAGAAGAAAGGGCTTGATTTTAGAATTAATGTTTCTCAAAATATGCCGAGTGTGCTGTTTGGCGATGAAATCCGCATTAAGCAGATTATCACGAATATTTTAACCAACGCTGTCAAGTACACTGAAGAAGGTAGTGTTACTTTAAATATTACCACACGTGAAATGGACGATGACAATATATATTTATGTGTGAGTGTCGCCGACACGGGCATTGGTATCAAACAAGAAGATATAGATAAATTATTTAATGCCTTTGAACGAATCGAAGAGGAACGCAATCGCACGATTGAAGGCACCGGTCTCGGTATGAATATCACTCAACGACTGCTTAAACTAATGGGCAGTAAGCTCTATGTTGAAAGCGTCTACGGTAAAGGCTCAACCTTCGCATTCCAAATTGAGCAAAAAGTTATGAATCGTGAACCGATTGGTAATTTCCAGGAAGATTATCGTAATAATCTTAATTCGCATAAAGAATACCACGAGAAGTTCACAGCACCAGATGCCCGTATTTTAGTGGTTGATGATACTGTAATGAATCTCACTGTTGTCAAAGGTCTGCTTAAACAAACAAAGATACGCATTGATACCGCTCTCAGCGGTCCAGATTGCCTTAAGATGGTCACTAAGGCAAAATACGACATCATCTTCTTAGATCATCGTATGCCTGGTATGGACGGCATTGAGACGCTTGAGGAGATGGAAAAACTGCCAGACAGTCTCAACAAAGATACACCGGTCATATCACTGACGGCAAATGCGATTAGCGGTGCACGTGAGCAATATATTGCTGCCGGTTTTCAAGATTATTTGACAAAACCGATAAACAGTGTGCAGCTTGAAAATATGATTATTAAATACTTACCTGCAGACAAAGTTAAGACCGCCGATGATTCTATAGAAACTGAAATGACTGAAGAAATGAATTTACCGGAATGGCTGACCAAAGTTGAAGGACTGAATATTAGCGAGGGTATCTCACATTGCGGTGGTACAGAAGCTTATTTAGATGCGCTTACAGTGTTTGCCGAGTCAATAATTCCAGCTTCTAACGACATTGAAAACTACTATAAATCAGGCGACTGGAAAAATTACACAACCAAAGTACACGCTCTTAAGTCAACATCTCGTGTAATTGGCGCGGCTGAGTTATCTGAAAAGGCCAGACGACTTGAAGACGCCGGCAATTCCGGTTATATAAATGAAATCCAGCAGGATACCGAACCATTATTAAAACTATACAGAAGCTACGCCGAAAAACTTGCGCCGCTGATTCAGACTGACGAAGATGATTCTGATAAACCTATGATTGATCCTGCTGAATTATCCGAGGCCTTCGACGCAATGAAAGATATTGCCGCCTCTTTTGACTATGACTCATTAATGTTTGTGTTCCAGTCACTTGATGAATATCGTCTACCCGATTATGAAGCTGAACGCTATAAACAAATTAAAGAGGCCGCAGCTAAATTAGACTGGGATACTATTAATAAATTACTTTAAATAGAAAGCAGTGGATATATGGATAATTCTCAACATACTCAAGATGAGCCTAATCCTTTGATTGAGTCACAGAATTTAATTTTAGAAACAATGAAATTTGTTTTAGATTCATCTGTAAATATTCAAAACAAATTGGACACATTGAGCCAAAAAGTAGATAATTTGTCTAAGATGTCACAATCCGTAAATAACCTTAAAAATCAAATTGACAAGCTGTCTATTGAAATGAAAGATCAAAAAAATTACATTAAACAATTAGTCGGCAACCTCAAGAATGAACATAAACAATCTATTGAAAAATTAACTAATCAATCAGTTGAACAAATTAATAAACTTGAAAAATCCATAACTAAAATAAAAAGCAGCCACACCGAACTCTCAAAGCAAATAAACAATGTTTTAGGCAGCAATGATTCAATCAATGAAAATTTACTTGAAATGAAAAATATCGCTAAATTAACTATTCTAAATCAAATTATCAATAAACCAGAAAAAATAATGCCGTCGACAAATGAAGTTAAAAATTCATATTCTGATTTTGAAATTTGTAAAATTGCCGCAGAGTCACATAATGTTGATGCAATGTACAAATTGGCGATGATGTACTTTAACGGCAGTGATGGTGCAGTGGAAAATAAAAAAACTGCCTTTGAATGGTTTCAAAAATCTGCAATAAATGGAAATACTTTATCAATGAAGATGCTCTCAGACTGCTATAAAAACGGCTGGGGTACAACCGCAAATAAACAAAATGCTGATTACTGGCAAAATAAACTTAAAGGTACTTCTTAAATTTTTATGATTGGAGAAAAAATTATGTTAAATTTTAAATCCTTGAATAATTTAACAGTCCGTGCGGTGATTGAATTTATAGTTATTGCATCAATTTTGGTCTTAGTCGGCTATTTTATTTATCATAAATTAGATTCCGCACTAAAAGAATCATTGGAAGAGTCCGTGACGCAGCAAAGTCAGAGTGTAGCTTTTGGACTGGATCGGCAGTTTAATGAAGAATTTAATAAACTTGAATCCTGTGCAACATTGGCAGTTCAAGGCAAAGTTACTTTTGAAAATGCAATTGAAATTTGTTTAACTAAAGCAACTGGCGAATCAATGGGAATCGTGACTCCAAACGGAAGAGTCATTGCCGGTTCACCTATGACGGAAGAAGAATTGCAGCTTTTTCAAAAAGTCTTCAACGGTGAAAGAGATATAAAATATCGTTTTGGATACGGCTTGATATTTGCAATTCCTATTCAAGTAGATGGTCAGACGTGTTTGTTTTATGATTGTTTTGAGAATGAGGAAATACGCAGAAGATTCGGCGCGCTCAGTTATAACGGCGCAGGTGCATTAATCTTTTTAAACGGCGATGAAGACAATGCAAAAATGGTGCTCTCAAAAGGCAATATGGAACGCGTAATTCCTGCGGACGAAATGAGAGACGGCTGGAATGAGCTTAGGACAAAATATGACGCCAGTGAGAACAATTCGGCAGCAGTTTATTATGATTATAATGGTAAAAGTTATTTCTTGCACGCCACTGAAATTTCTTCAAAATATAACATTGCCTTATCCGGCTATGTACCTTGGAAGTACGTCGCCGTCGGCATAGACTATATTTATATGGTTATGTTTGTGACGTTTATAATTCTGATAATTATGATAACCTTTGTCGTTCGTTATCTCAAAAAATCGCGTGAAGCAGAATTCTTTGAACACGAAAAAGTTTTGGCTGATTCTGCAAACCAGGCAAAAAGCGACTTTTTGTCAAATATGAGTCACGAAATCCGTACGCCTATCAACGCGATTATGGGTATGAATGAAATGGTAATCCGTGAAAGCAAAAACGAAAACATATTGGAATACTCCGAAAATCTCCAAAATGCTGCACGCAACCTGCTCAGCCTCGTCAA
The DNA here is from genome assembly GCA_017484235.1 of Selenomonadaceae bacterium. Taxonomy (GTDB): domain Bacteria; phylum Bacillota; class Negativicutes; order Selenomonadales; family Selenomonadaceae; genus Quinella. Next base: position 1,825 of record JAFUTM010000237.1, on the reverse strand, counting down.
TGATATTTTAGACTTTTCCAAAATAGAAGCCGGCAAAATGGAAATCATTCCGGTTGAGTATCACGTCAGTTCAATGCTTAATGATTTAGTCAATATGATACAGGCGCGTGCTAAAAAGAAGAATTTAGAATTTATAATTAATGTTTCTCCTAATATGCCAACAGTATTATTCGGTGACGAAATCCGCATTAAACAGGTCATCACGAATATTTTAACTAACGCTGTCAAATATACTGAAAAAGGTTCTGTCACGCTTAATGTCGACTATAAAGAAAAGGGCACCGACTCCATTATCTTAGTAGTCAATGTTAAAGACACGGGCATTGGCATTAAACAAGAAGACCTCAATAAGCTGTTCAGTGCCTTTGAACGAATTGAAGAAGAACGCAACCGCACAATTGAGGGCACCGGTCTCGGTATGAACATTACTCAACGCCTGCTGGCAATGATGAATTCCAAACTTGATGTTGACAGTGTTTATGGCGAAGGCTCAACCTTCTCATTTGAACTCGAACAAAAAGTTATGAATCGCGAGCCGATTGGCGATTTCCAAGAAGATTATAAACGCTCACTCAGTCATCATCAAGAATATCAAGAACTATTCACCGCGCCAGACGCCAGAATCCTTGTTGTTGACGATACAGTAATGAACTTAACCGTTATTAAAGGCCTTCTCAAAAAAACTCAGATTAAAATTGATACCGCACTCAATGGTCCAGATTGTCTGACACTCGTAATGAAAAATAAATACGACATAATCTTTTTAGATCATCGTATGCCTGGTATGGACGGTATTGAAACTCTTAATGCAATGAAGAAGATGAAAAGCAGTCCTAATATCAATACACCGGTCATCTCATTGACTGCAAATGCAATCAGCGGCGCACGTGAAGAATATATCTCTATCGGATTTAATGATTACTTAACTAAACCAATTAACAGTGTGCAGCTTGAGAAATTAATACTTGAATATCTGCCAGAAGAAAAAATTAAAACCGGTGATGAATCCGTGCAGTCTGAGATGGAAACAACTGACGAATTTGAATCGAACTTACCGGAATGGCTGACTAAAATTGACGGCTTAAATACAGAAGTTGGAATCAATTATTGCGGTACGGTTGAGGCTTATCTGGATACGTTAAAAGTCTTCGTTGAGTCGATAATTCCAGCGGCGGAGCTGATTGAAAATTATTATAAATCCGAAGACTGGAAGAACTATACAATAAAAGTACACGCGCTCAAGTCTACGGCTAAGCTCATCGGCGCGGCTGAACTCTCCGAAAAGGCCAGACGCCTTGAAGATGCTGGCAACTCTGGTTATATTAACGAGATTCAACAGGATACGGAATCGTTGTTGATATTCTATAAGAGTTATGCAGCTAAACTTGCGCCACTGCTCCAAACTGACTCTGATAATGCAGACAAGCCGTTGATTGACGCCACTGAATTATCTGAAGCGTTTGAGGCGATGAAGGATTTTGCGGCCTCATTTGATTATGACTCACTGATGTTTATATTCCAGTCGCTCGACGAATATAAACTGCCGGACAAAGAAGCGGCACGTTATCAAGAGATTAAAGATGCCGCCGCTAAGTTGGATTGGGTAAAGATTAATGAATTGCTGAAGACTGAGGTATAAATTTTGGCGAATCCTATTAAAACTTTTATTGATGAGTGGAGCAGCCGCGGCTATGAAAAGGGCGATACTCAGATATTCTGGCTGACCTTATTTCGTGATGTGTTTGGAATTGACAAGCCGGAACGCTTCCTTAAATTTGAAGTGCCGGTCAAGATTAATAAAAGCAACTGCTTAATTGACGCGCTG
>JAFUTM010000236.1 GCA_017484235.1 Selenomonadaceae bacterium | reverse complement strand
TTGTTACGGCAATGGCGAAATTTACAGATATAAGAATCGTGGTGGAATGCTTAACGGTGCGTTGATTTCGGTTGGTATGCGTGAAAGAGCGGAGCCTCTAATGTTAAGTTGTTCGGAAGAGACTGCCAGTATGTACCCTTATCAAAAGCAAAGCCACGCGCTGCCGCTGGTCGACCGCCTGGCGACTTTTTTAGAGGCAACGACTGACGAATTAAAAGATCTGATTAATGTTGTAAGTGAATCTAATCATAAGCTCCGCAAAATGGCAAAATCTGCAGAATCGGCGAGTAAAGCTAAATCTCAGTTTTTATCGAATATGAGCCACGAGATACGCACTCCTATTAACGCGATACTCGGTATGAACGAGATGATTTTACGCGAAAGCAAAGATGAAACCATTTTAGAATATGCAGAAAGCATACGCACCGCCAGTAACAGTCTGCTCGTATTGGTAAACGACATTTTAGATTTTTCCAAAATTGAAGCCGGAAAGATGGAGATCATTCCCGTTGAATACGCAATGAGTTCGCTCCTCAATGATCTGGTTAATATGATACAGAAGCGTGCCGACGATAAGGACTTGCAGTTTATCGTCAACGCCGATGAAGACCTGCCGACGGTTCTGTTTGGTGATGAAATCCGCATTAAGCAGGTCATCACGAACATCTTAACGAATGCCGTCAAATACACTGAAAAAGGCTCCGTTACGTTGAGTGCCTCATTTACAAAGAAATCTGACGATACCGCTGCCCTCAAGTTCAGTATCAAGGATACTGGCATTGGAATTAAGCAGGAAGATATTGCAAAGTTGTTCAGCGCCTTTGAACGCATTGAAGAAAAGCGCAATCGTGCGATTGAAGGCACCGGACTCGGTATGAATATCACTCAGCGACTGCTCAATATGATGGACAGCAAACTCGAAGTGGACAGCGTCTATGGAAAAGGCTCAACTTTCTCTTTCACCATTGAACAGAAAGTTATGAACTGGGAACCGATTGGCGACTTTGAGGAAAATTATCGCCGCAGTCTGAAGCAGCACCAGGAATATCACGAAAAATTTACTGCGCCTAAGGCCCGAATTTTAGTTGTTGACGATACTGTGATGAATTTAACCGTTGTTAAAGGACTGCTCAAACAGACTCAGATTCAGATTTATACGGCGGAAAGCGGATACGAATGCCTTCACCTTGTCACTAAGGAGAAGTATGACATTATATTCCTCGATCACCGTATGCCTGGTATTGACGGTATTGAGACTTTGCAGCAGATGAAGAAGCTGCCGAACAACTTAAACAAGGATACGCCCGTTATTTCGCTCACTGCAAATGCCGTTTCCGGTGCTCGTGCTCAATATATGGAGGCTGGCTTTCAAGATTATTTGACTAAGCCGATAAATTCCTCTGCACTCGAAACGATGATAATTAAGTATTTGCCTAAGGATAAGGTTATTATTTCCGATTCGATTGAGGATAATACACCGAATGAAGCAGCCAATTTGCCGGAATGGCTAACCAAAATTGAAGGTCTCAACACGGCAGAAGGTATAAATCACTGCGGTGGTGTTGAGCCGTATCTTGACGCGCTGACCGTCTTTGCTGAGTCCGTTTCCTCTGGCGTGAAGGAAATTGCCGGCTATTTTGAAGCTGAAGATTGGAAGAGTTATACGACCAAAGTTCATGCCCTTAAAAGTTCTGCACGAGTTATCGGTGCGGCTGAGCTTTCCGAACGTGCTAGGCGATTAGAAGATGCGGGTAATTCTAATTACATAAATGAAATTAAGGAATGTACGGCTCCACTCTTGGAATTATATTTGAGTTATGCCGCTAAGCTCGCGCCGCTCTGCAAGGTTGAGGACGACAATGCGGATAAGCCTTTGATTGATGATGATGCTCTTGCTGAGGCTTATGAAACGATGCGCGAGGTTGCTGCCTCTTTTGATTATGATTCTTTGGTGTTTGTTTTTCAGTCGCTTGACGACTATAGGTTGCCCGACAGTGAGGTAGAGCGTTACAAGGCATTAAAAAATGCAGCGGCTAAATTGGATTGGGATAAGATTAACTCGCTGCTTAATAACGCTGCTTAATTACTAATGAGGAATGAGAAATTAGGAATTATGAATTGGAGAGACGTTATTAATTCCTCATTCAACATTCCTAATTCATAATTAGTTTTCAAGTACGCGCGGCACTTTAAAATAGCCGTCTTCTTTTAATGGTGCGTTTGATAATGCCAGTTCACGGTCCAGTGACGGTTTTACTGAGTCTTGACGGAACACATTCTGCATCTGCAATGCGTACGTCGTCGGCTCAATATTCGTCGTATTGACGCCCTTGAGGTTATCGACATAATTTAAAAATTTGTCAAGCTGGTCCATTACTTCAGCAACCTCATCATCGCGAATGTTCAGCCTCGACAGGCTGGCAACATTGTCAATATCTTCTTTACTCACTTTCATATTTATCACCTGCTATATATAATATTGTATATTATACCATAGCTGTACAAATTTTACAACAATTTATCCAAAAAGCACGAGATAAACTTCCAAATCGTCATCTTTTAAAAATGTTTCGATTGCCGTCTTGGCTGCCTCCATTGCAACATCTTTCGGCACACCGTATATGCCGCTGGAAATCAGTGGAAATGCTATTGATTTACAATTGTTATCGACAGCAACTTTTAAGCTGTTCGTATAACAATTTTTTAGTTTTTCAAATTCATTGTTATTGCCGCCGTTCCAAACTGGTCCAGCTGTGTGAATGATAATCTTCGCGTTAAGTTTAAATGCTGGAGTTGCAACGGCGCCGCCCGTCTCTATCGGCGACACTTTATCGCACGCGGCCTGTAATTGTGAGTGACCTGCCGCCCGAAAGATTGCGCCGCATACACCGCCGCCCGCTAAAAGATGTGTGTTGGCGGCGTTGACTATTGCATCTACTTTCATTTTTGTTATGTCACCATTTATAACTTTAAATGACATATTATCACCTGCTTTTTTATCTTATTATAACATATTATAACCAAAAATTTTGCCGCCAGCTACTCAATCATAAAATTTTTACTTTTATCGTTCCGGCTTCTCGCCTGGTATGTCCATTATTGCCTCTACGCCGCGATGTCCGGTACGTATCCTCACCGCATCCGTCAGCTCGTATACAAATATTTTACCATCGCCAAATTTGCCCGTCCTCAGTACTCGCTGCGCCGTTTCTAGGACTTTTTCAACCGGTATCTCACAGACGACCGTCTCCACTTTTATCTTGGGCACTAAATTTATATCATATTCTTTGCCACGATATACTTCTTTGTGGCCCTTTTGCAGACCGCAGCCGTAAACTTGACTGACTGTCATTCCAAGCACTCCGATTTCGTTGAGTGCTTCTTTTAGTGCTTCGAGTTTTGATGAACGTGTAATTATATCTATTTTTGTCAATTTATGTTCCATTTATAACACCTCAATGTGCTGGTTTTGATGAAAAAATTGTCGATTCGCTGGATTCTTCCTCGCCGAAAAAGGACGGTGCACCTGTAAATATATCTGTTGTGTAACCGCGTTCGCCGTGCTCAACAAGGTCAAGACCTGTAACCTCTTCATATTCATCTGCACGAATCGTTACAAACTGACTCACAACTTTAAACAAAATAATCGATCCGAAGACTGCCAGAACTATTGCAACTACGATAGATAAAAGCTGTGCAATAAATAAATCCGTTTCTCCATAAAATAAACCGTTAGCTCCGTCTGGATTAATTGTCGTCGTTGCCCAAAGGCCGGTTGCAACTGCGCCCCAAATACCGCCGATTCCGTGAACGCCAAATGCATCAAGTGAATCATCATAGCCAAGTTTTTCTTTTAAAACGGCAACCGCGCTGTAACAGATACCGCCGCCGATTAAACCAATTGCGATTGACGGCAGAACCTCAACATAACCAGCCGCCGGCGTTATCGCAACCAGACCTGCCACGCAGCCGGAGACTGCACCGATAACCGTTGGCTTACCATTCCTAAACCACTCTGGAATTACCCAGCCGAGCACACCAGCCGCCGCTGCAGCTTGCGTGACAACAAAGGCATTTGCCGCCAGCTCATTTGCACCAAGAGCAGAGCCAGCATTAAATCCGAACCAGCCGAACCATAAGAAGGCACCACCGATAACCGTCATAGGCACATTATGCGGCACAATTGCACTTCTGCCATAGCCGCGACGCTTGCCTAGAAGTATACAGATTGTCAGACCGGATACGCCGCTCAAGATATGAATGACGAGGCCGCCGGCAAAGTCTAATGCGCCTAACTGTGCTAAGAAGCCGCCGCCCCAGACCCAATGCGCCATAGGATTGTAGATAAAAATCGCCCAAAGTAACATTAGGATTGCGAAGCCGCCAAACTTCATTCGTTCGGCAAAGGCACCGGTAATCAGCGCAGGTGTGAGGGCAGCGAACATACATTGAAATGCGATAAATGCCAGCTCTGGAATAGTGCCGCCTTCCAAAATATTGTAGCCAACGCCCATAAGGCCAAACTTGCTGAGGTCGCCGATTAAACCGTTTAAATCTGGACCAAACGCCATTGTGTAACCAATCAAGATAAACTCGACGCTGACCATTCCGAGAATAAACATACTCTGCATTATAGTTGCCAACACATTTTTGCTTCTGACCATACCGCCGTAGAAGAGTGCAACTGCCGGAGTCATAATAAACACCATTGCCGCACTGACTAATACCCAAGCTGTGTCTCCTGTATTGATTTCTGTCATTTTAATCACCAAACTTAAATTTATTTATCAGCGCTGATACTGAAATTTTAAGCGAGAAAAACCTCAAAGTCAATAATTATAGCCTATGTATACCGTCATACAGCAATGTATATAGTTCATTGTATACTGAATTAAAAATATCGAAGCTCAATAATGAAGTTATAAACAATAGAATAATTATTGACTTTAAAATTTAAATATAATAAAATAAGTCAGTAGTAATTTTGATCGGCAAAACTTAATAATTATATATTAAATAATAAATATTAGAAGGAACTTAAATGGAAATTTTCGGACGAAGTCGATGGCAGCTTACACTGACATATTCAATTATAATGGGAATATTTCTCATTGTATTGATTTTAATCATGCACAAAACAATAGAATGGTCAATGTTTTCAGAACAGGCTCAGGAAATCTTAGATGCCGCCGATTCTATATCCGAAAATAAAGAACGATACAATAACGCAGAGTCAAACACAGACGACAACAGACTTTATAAAAATACGAACGACCGTTTATTTTATTATGTTTTTGACGAGGACAAACGTCTTATTGATTTTGCTCGTGCCTCTTTCAGGGTAGAGTCGTTTATTCTGGACACGATTGACACGTGGTCTGTAAACGAGGGCGAGATAAGTGTTTTTAATCGTCCAAACGAACTTGGGCGTACAACAAACATTATGATGACTTCTAAACATTTTCGGATTAGTGGTGTAAATCATACGCTCTACGTTGGCAAAGATGTAACTGTTATGTATTCCGGTTTACAAAAGTCAACGTACGCCCTCATTTTTTTAGGTCTGCTCGCGTTAATTACAGCTACGATAATCGGTCACGTTATGGCCGGCAAGGCGATCATTCCGCTTAAAATTGCATATGAAAAACAACGACAATTTGCGGCTGATGCTTCTCACGAACTGCGTACACCGCTTGCCGTTGTTATGGCGTCTGCTGATTTATTGCTTACAGACCAGTCAATTACCAATCCATTTTTAAAGCAGGTTATTTCCGACGTTAAAAGCGAAGTAAAAAAAATGTCCAAACTTGTCAGCGATCTACTGATTATAGCTCGTAGTGATAATAACGCACTTAAAGTCAGTATTAAAAAATTTGATCTCGGTTCGCTGCTCAATCAAAACATACGTATGATGACGCCGCTTGCCGAGAAGAAAAATATAACCTTAACTGGAGAGAATATCACCAAGATTGAAGTTCACGCCGACGAACAGAAAATTAAACAGCTTATTCTTATCTTGGTTGACAATGCGATTAAGTACACGCCGGAAGGCGGCACCGTCACGGTCAGTTTAGATAATATTTCTAAAGATAAAATTACGTTTTCTGTTCAGGACAGCGGTATTGGTATTGCTCCAGAAGATCAGGATAAAATCTTTGAACGTTTCTATCGCGTCGATAAAGTGCGTTCACGTGAGATTGGAGGCAATGGCTTAGGTCTTTCAATCGCCAGTGAGATAGTCCGACTCCACGACAGCAGTATTTCTGTTGAAAGTGAACTTGGCGTCGGAACTAAATTTATTGTTGAATTAAAGACGAATACTGTTGATAAGAAACCTTCGACTGAGGAAAAATCCGATAATTAAAAGCCTAAATTTTTAAGCCAATTCGTTACGGTCTCGCGAACTTTATCAGGATTGTCCTGGCACTCCTTACCAAAAATACCAATGCCGTCGCGCATAGTTGCGCCTTTGGCAAATTCTGGAATGTGGACTTCTTTTCCGGTCATATAGTCTCCGGCGGAAGTGCAGAACGGAATGATTGTCTTGCCGCTGAAGTCGTAGCTTTCAAGGAAAGTATAAACTGCCATAGGCATATCACTCCACCAAATTGGATAACCTAAAAAGATTGTGTCATACTTACTCATATCTTCGACTTTGCCAGCAATTTCCGGCCGAGCATTATCCATTTGTTCCTGTTTAGCAATATCGGTGCACTCTTGATAGGCTTCTGGGTAAGGCTTAACGGTTTTAATCTCAAACATATCCGCACCCGTCGCCTCAGCAATCATATCGGCAACAATGTGAGTGTTGCCTTTTGTTATATAACCGACTTGATAATTTTCACCTGGACGCGAGAAATACGCAACTAAAATTTTAGTATCGCTTTTAGTTGGAACTGGAGCCGGCTGTTCGGCTTCTTTTTGCATTTGTGTAGAAGAATCGCTATTTGAGCTTGAGCCTTCAGTATCATTGCCACAGGCTGCAAACATCATCGTTGTCAAAATTGTTAAAATCAATACAAATATCTTTTTCATTTACATCACCAATTCATTATTTTAATGTGTCTTCTTCAAATATTGTAAATCGCCAAACCAATAGGAAGCAGTGGTACCGCCGTCGATTAAGAAGTCAGCGCCGCTGATGAAACGACCGCGACTTGACATCAAAAATTCTGCTAAATCGCCAACTTCATCGGGAGTGCCGGCTCTTTTTGCAGGTGAAGCCTCAATCATTTTGAGGTAGCCGTCTTTGCGTGGTCCGTGCAGTTCATCATTTGCGAGTGGTGTGATAATAATTCCAGGACTAATTGCGT
>JAFUTM010000235.1 GCA_017484235.1 Selenomonadaceae bacterium | reverse complement strand
GTGCTCCTCTCATAATATCACTGCTTTCTCAATTAATTGATACGCTTGAATATACATTTAAGTTGGACTTTCAAATCATCATACAATATATCACCCTTGCGGAATGGTTTGACTTTTATCTTCACGCAGATTGTTGCCAATAGTGGAGGATTTATCGGCATGGTCAAGATAATATTGCTCATCTTCAGGCAAATTGTTATAGTCAAAGTACCAAGGCAAATGCTTTGCCATTAAGTCACCAAGCGTTCGCATGGAGAAGCGCAGGTTGTAGTGCCGACAGTTGACATAGAGTGCAAAGGTGGTATCGACCTGGATATAATAGAGGTCTTTGGCAACATCTGTAAAATCATAGTAATGCTGCTCAATATCCTTACAGCGTTCTTTGTCAAAGAATGTAATGTCATCATATACCATACCAAGACCAACTTTTTTAATCAGAGGAGCCTTTTTGAGGATTTTTAAAAGGAGTTGAACTACATTTTTCGGGCAGGAATCAACAGGTACCAAGTCAGGATCAGTATAGACATAGGGTGTAGTTATATTTAAAGCCTCCAATATACCGCTTTTCCATATGGACTTAAATCCGAGATTTTGATTCATAATGATAACTTTGATGCGCTTATCACCTTTGAATGACTTATAATAATCCATAAGTGGCGGGTAGGTTGAATTATTGTCGAGGATTATGATATTTGTATACCCGGCATCAAGAAGCCAGTCAATCTGTTGCTTCATCACGCCGATACGATCGCGGGCGTTGATAAATATCGGTATATTAAAGCAAGCCGCCTCGTCGTTTTCGTCAATATCTAAAAGTGAAGTTTCAATATAACGGTGCAATTTTGACAAATCAGCAAGATTTCCACCATTCAATATACCGTTGATCAAGGCTAAATTGTGGACAGCATCCGGGAAATTTTTCTTCATTTGAAGACACTGTTCATAGGCAACTTTAGCCATTGTATAATTATTTTCATATGCAAATGTATTTCCTAGATAGAATAGAGCTATTTCGTCACTATCCTGCCATTTATGCTGCCGAAATGTCAAGTAAATCTTCCAATTTTTCTCAGATTCTTGATAATTTTCAGCCTCGTAATATGCCATACCCATTATATAGTAGAGATGGAACATCATATTTGCCAAATTGGGAGAGATTTTTAGAATAGCTTCAAGATATTTTACAGCAGCTTTTCCATTGTGCTTTTCGAGCTCCATGAGTATGACGTAGCTATAAGTATCAATGTGTTTGTAAAACTCCATGAATTCAGGTGGAACCGATTGACCATTTTTGAGGAAATTTCCATGCAACTGAAAAATTTCAACCATTAAATCAGCAAAACCGCGCATATCATAAGAAGATCGCAGAGCACTAAATTTTTTCTGAAGTTTTTTGATATTCAATTTTATCTTCATTGTTTTCTTCGCTCATATTCTTGAACAGATTTCTTGAGTTGCTTGTTCAGTGCCGATCTTCTTGAAGCCATCAGAATAGATATCAGCTGTCCTAAAGCCATCTGCAAGAGTCTGGTCGATAGCAGATTCAATTGCCTTTGCTGCTTCTTCAGCGTGCAGGGAGTATCTGAGGAGCATAGCAGCGGAAAGTATAGTGCCCATTGGGTTGGCAATGCCTTTTCCTGCGATATCCGGCGCGGATCCATGAATCGGCTCATAGAGACTCGTCAGCTCACCAATAGATGCAGAAGGCATAAGACCGATTGAACCTCCAATGACTGCAGCTTCATCACTCAAAATGTCACCAAAAAGGTTTCCTGTTACAATGACATCAAACTGTTTAGGATTGACACAAAGCTGCATTGCACAGTTGTCGACATAAAGGTGGTTCAATTCAACATCATTAAAGTTTTCAGCAATTTTAGTGACAGTGCGGCGCCAAAGTCTTGAAGTGGCAAGAACATTTGCCTTGTCGACAGAAGTCAGTTTACCTCGTCTGATCTTGGCGGTTTCAAATGCAAGTTTAGTGATACGCTCAATTTCTGGCACGGAGTAGTTTTCCAAATCCCAAGCTCTTTCAGCGCCGTCTTTGATTTCCGATTCACAGCGATCGCCGAAATAAATTCCGCCAACAAGCTCACGAACAATCACTAAGTCAACACCCTTGACGAGTTCTGGCTTGAGTGGAGAATTGCCAACAAGAGAATCGACGACCTTGACAGGTCTTAGATTGGCATAGAGACCGAGACCTTTGCGAAGCCCAAGAATAGCACGTTCAGGTCTAAGTTCCGCCTTAACATTATCCCACTTATTGCCGCCGACCGCGCCAAAGAGTACAGCATCAGCCTTTTTGCAAGCCTCAAGGGTTTCATCAGGAAGCGGTACACCGAATTTATCGTAAGCGGTACCGCCTGCATCGTGGAATTCATATTCAAGATCAAGATTTAACTTTTTGTCGACAGTCTTCAACACCTCAACGGCACTTTCAGTTATCTCTTTACCTATGCCATCGCCGGGAATTACAACAATCTTACTCATTAATATTGCCCTCCAATGAATTTTTGTTGATTCAAACATTAAATATCGTACAATATATTATATCACAATATCAATTAGACTGCTACCAGTTTATTAGACAGAAAAATAAATTCCTCTGAGAGCTTCGTAGAATTAATTAAAATTACTTGGTCTTGCTCCGTATTTTGTATGGAGTGAGGCCTTCTTTGTTTGTTATTTTTTAACTGTATTATAGTGTGGTTAGTAAAGTATAAAAAATAAACCGTGAATTGCTCTCTGATAAAATATAGTTGATGCTATATTAAAGAGAAAAAACTCACGGAAAACAAAAATTATAGATTCAATAATTCTTACAAACAATCTATCCAAAAAGGTGGACTCAACGATCAATTCTGCTGTTGTAGTTTTGGCAAATACTTAAAATTCTCTGAGCAATAGGATTACTAGAAACAGGATTCATATTTCCTGAAAGATAATAATCAAAAAACCAATCACTGGTAGGACTACTTTGTCCGTCAAAAGACATTATGTAAAATTTCCATTGGTTAGTTTCTTTCAAACGACCGGTGCTCGTATTAACTTTTTTTACATTGACATAAAAACTACTGCTGCTTGAAAGATTTATTGAATTGGTGTCAACATAAAAATCAAGTCCGCCAGTATTTCCAGCATAAACGTCTTGAGCCTTTGCAAAATTATTTTGTCCGCAGATAAAAATCATTGCAAACAAGACAAAGACAGAAAAAATTTTTTTCACAAACAACACACCTTTCAATCAATTAATGGATCACCTCGAATTATCCATTATAACTTGATACATTCTCCATTCAATCGGTGTTTCATATTCATTAATGAAACCTTCGTAACCTTGCGAATTTCTAAAATAAGGGTAGTTATTACCATCTTCATAAAATTGATAATCCAGATATTTAATATTATTGTCAGAACGCCTTACCATTTTGAGTCTAACATCAGTAGTTATGCCTCTTCTACCTTTTATATAGCTGTTGATTGTCTCAGTCATAACGTAGCAGTCGCGACCGGTTGTGTTTGAAGTGCCAACGTACACATCTCGTGCGTGAACTTGCGGACTCATTGCAATTTGACTAACAATAATCGCTAATCCAAGCAGAGCTGCCATAATAATGTGTTTCATAACATTCACCTCATTGTTAAATATTATTATTATTGAATATTAAAATTTTTTAATCAAAAGTGGCTCCAGATGTACCTTTGCCCAATACCCAATCGCCCCAAACTTTTAAAGCGTAGCCATAAATATTACCTTCGACAGTTCCATCTTCAACAATGCCGCTGTAACCTTGCGAATTTTTGAAAGTCTCGCGCCGACCTGCCGCACCGTCAAAACTGTAATCAACATAAACAATTTGCCTGTCGTCAGTGGCTTTGACTCGAACAGTACACCAGCGATAATTGCCATAAAAATGTAAAGTTTCAGTCATAACATAAGCGCGAAGTCCACTCTCATAAGTGCCAACGTAATAATCAGCGGCAGAAACTTTATTTTGTTCGCCTACAAAAATTATTGCAAAGGTAAGAAACGCTACTATAAAAAACTTTTTACACATAATAAAAACCTTCTTAATTTTTTAACTTTCATTGTGAATTAAATATTGAAAAATTTTCCATTCAATCGGGTTTTCAGCTTGATTAAGTAAATAATTGCCGCCTTCGGCTTTGGAGTTTATGAAATGCGGCATAGGATCCGGCCAAAATTTATAATCAATGTAAGTAACATCATTTGAATTAGAATAAACTGCTTTAACTCTACATTCATAAACAATTGTTCCGTCGTCGTAGCTTTCATCTCTGTGCTTTGAAATAGTGTCGCTTATCAAATAGGCATCGCGGCCGTTCGAGTAAGTGTCAACATAAACATCTTTAGCACTTGCAAAATTTTGTCCACCGACAAGAATCATCACTACCGCCAGCAACATTACTGATAAAATTTTTTTTAACATTTTGATCGCTTCCTTAAAATTTAGTAATGTGAGGCAATTTCAAAAATTTTCGTTTCCAGCGGATAGGAATTTACTAAACGTATTCCGCCCCAAGCTCCGTTTTCGCCGTGTGAATTTTTAAATGTGACAGATCCGCCGCCATATTCAAATCTATAGTCGACATAATAAATAACTCTGCCTGACTTAATAGCTTTAACACGACAATCAAGATAGGATTCTTCTTCATTCAGTTGCCCTTGATGCACAGTTTCACTCATCAAATAAACTTCTGCACCATCGCTGTAATTGACGCAATAAACATCATAAGCAGAAACTTTATTTTGTTCGTTTACAAAAATTATTGCGAAGGTCACCAAAGCTACCACAAAAATTTTTTTAAACATTTTGACCACCTCCTAAAATTTTTTAATAAGTTTTGACATATTTTGCGCTTACCCAGCCAATTCCGTCACCAGCATAATCATTTGAAATTGTTCTGCCGTTAAAGCTGACAGTAAGAACTTCCAGCCAACCTTCGTAAAAAATTTTAAACGTATCCGTTGTCACACAAATATTTATAGGCTCTGTTCAAAATTCTGGCGCGATAAACATCAGGATCGCTATTAAAGCGAGGATTTACTTCACCGGATTCATCTACGCCCTGCCAATTTCCATTTTTGTCTTTATATCCAGGTTCTTCTTCCGGTCCCCAAGTTATAGTGTAACCGAAGAACAATGGCCCATACTCTGGGTGAACAGACTTAAATTGTACATAACATTCATATGACCACATTTTCCAAATTTTACTGTAACTTGTTTGTTTCTTGTCAATGCTTTCAGTCATCAAATAAACTTTATTACCATTTTCATCATTTCCCATATAGACATCTTTTGCCTGAGCGAAATTATTTTGTCCACAGATAAAAACCACTGCCAACAAAATCATAACAGACAAAATTTTTTT
>JAFUTM010000002.1 GCA_017484235.1 Selenomonadaceae bacterium | reverse complement strand
TGCGACAGAATATAAAACAGTTTGAAAAAAGCTGACTACCGGTGGCTAGCTGGAAAGTAACGACTGTGGAGTGTTATACAAACGTCGGTAGCTACGGCAAAGACGGACACGGTGAAACAGTAAGATAGAACTGTGAGGTCTATCCAAAACATCTTGACATAGACACGATGACCATTTGTCTACATGTGACTATGTTTTAAGTAGCAGTTAGTTTTAAAGTGAAAGCGAAAATTTTATTTTTAATTATGATTTTTATAATGTCATTCGCCGCAGCCGGCTGTAATGATTCCTCAAATGAAGGTGCACCTTCAAGCGACAGCGGCAGTAAAAAAATTGTAATCGGTCTCGATGAAACTTTTCCACCGTTTGGATTCAGAGATACAGACGGTGAAATTAAAGGTGTTGACATTGACTTAGCTAAAGAAGTGATGAAGCGCCTCGGATATGCGGTCGAATTTAAACCGATTAATTGGTCGGAGAAATACAAAGAACTTGATTCTGGTCAGATAGATATAATCTGGAACGGACTTGACCTTAAAGAAGATCGTAAAAATTATGTATTATTTTCAAAACCTTATATGGGCAGCGGTCAAATTGTGTTCGTGCGCCATACCGGCGAACATAGTCGCATTACAAGTAGGAATAAGCTAGCTGGTCTAAAAATCGGCGTTCAGGAAGGCTCGACTGCTGAGGAAATTATAAACGCCGACAACGACCTTAAATTTACGATAAAAGAGTTGAAGTTATATGCTACTTATGCCGAAGCATTTGACGCCTTGAGGCAGCGTCAGCTTGATGTTGTCGTTTGTGATGAGACTTATGGTAAGTATTATCTCTTTAAAAATCATCTCGATAAAGAAATTGATGCGTTGAATATTTTCGTCGGCAACAGAGGTCAAACTGCTATTGGATTTAGAAAAGGTGATACCGCCCTTCGCGATGAAGTTCAGGCTACTCTTGATTCTATGATTGCTGATGGTACTGCTAAAAGAATCAGTGAAAGTTGGTTCGGCACTGATATGATAATTACGGAGCAGTAACGCTGTACACTCAACGTTATTGTTTCATAATTTATATTTTAAATAAAGGGAGTTTTTACTTTGAAAATTAAGAATGTTCTTATGACGGCATTGTTGGCTGCCTGCACTATTTTTACCGGCTGCGGCGGCGATAACCAGAGTTCGGATACCAATAAGCCAGGTGACTCTGCTGCACCGGCCGCGTCCAATTCAAAGATTGTCGTTGGTCTTGACGATGAGTATCCGCCAATGGGCTTCAGAGATGAGAAAAATGAAATAACTGGTTTTGATGTTGATTTAGCCAAAGAAGCCGCGAAACGTCTTGGCCGTGAAGTCGAATTTAAAGCTATCGACTGGTCAAGCAAAGAGGCTGAACTTAAATCCGGTCGCATTGATGTTCTCTGGAATGGTTTAGACATTACGCCGGAACGTCAGGAAAATATGCTTTTCGGCAATCCTTATATGGATAATCGACAAGTTGTATTTGTGCGCCACTCTGATGAGCAAAGCTCGATTATGAGTGAAGCTGATTTGGCTGGTTTAAATGTTGGCACTCAATCGGCTTCTACTGCTGAAGAGTACATTAACTCTAATGAGCAGCTCAAGAACAGTCTTGGTGATTTTAAAACTTATGGCGATTTCCCTACTGCCTTTATGGATTTGGAAAACGGCAGACTTGACGCTATCGTTTGTGACGAAATCGTTGGTCGTTACTCTATGAGTAAGAATCCAGGCAAGTTTGATGCTCTTGAAGTTGTTATTGGTCCGGTCAGTCAGTTCGGCATTGCTTTCCGTAAAGATGATACTGCTCTTCGTAATGAGATTCAGAGAGTCTTTGATGAAATGGTCACCGACGGCACTGCTGCCAAAATTTCTGAGACTTGGTTTGGCGCTGACTTAATTAAGAAATCTAATAGTTAATTTTATACTTTTATTTATTATCCTTCTCTTTGTCTTGTCAAAGAGAAGCAGAAACCGTGTTACTTTCGTGAAAGTAACCAAAGCCAGGCCTTCGCGTGGGCCTAAGATTCGTAACGGAGCTTCAAACATACGTCAAGCCGCAAACTCAGCTCCGACTCATCTAAGGCCCACGTTCGGGGTTACGGAATTTTATTTTATAAAATTTGCAGCTTAAAATTAAAAATTGATACCTCATCATCATTACGCATTATGCGTTAAGCATTATGAATTATGAATTAATTTTGGGAGTTGTTACTCTTGGATAAATTGTTTGATATGACTATCCTTATCTGTCAAGGCGCGGCTGTCACTCTCGAAATTTTTGTGATTACTTTATTATTGGCGTTGCCCATTGGTGCACTCGCCGCTCTCGGCAGAATCTCAAAGTTTATGCCGCTCCGCTATCTAATGGAGTTTTACGTTTGGATTATGCGCGGTACGCCGTTGATGTTGCAATTATTATTTGTTTATTTCGCATTGCCGATGGTTGGATTAAAGCTGCCGGATATTGCTGCCGCCCTCTTGGCGTTCACTATGAATTATGCCGCTTATTTTGCAGAAATCTTCCGCGCTGGCTTGCAGGCCATACCGCGTGGTCAGTTTGAGGCATCAAAAGTCTTAGGCTTGTCTCATTGGCACACTATGAAGCGTATTGTTTTTCCACAGGTGCTCGGAATCGTCCTGCCGCCTATTTCCAACGAGACGATTAATCTTGTTAAGGATACATCCTTAATATACATTTTGGCGATGAACGATCTGCTCAGAGTGGCTCGCACCATTGTCCAGCGTGAGTTCGATATGACACCGTTTGTCATTGCAGGTATCTTTTATCTCGCTATGACCGCAATCTTAACTTGGGCTTTTAAAAATTTGGAGGCTTACTATGGCAAATACGATGCTTGAACTAACTGGTATTCATAAATCTTTCGGCGACAATCAGGTGCTGCGCGGCATTGATTTAGTTATTGACAAAGGCGAAGTCGTTGCCGTTCTCGGACCGTCCGGCAGCGGCAAGTCAACTATGCTCCGCTGCATCAATCACCTTGAGACCATTGATCGCGGCACCATTCAAATTAAAGGTCAGACTCTTGTCGAAAATGGCACGTATGTCGATGAAGCTCGTCAACGTGAGGTTTTGGCCGCAACCGGTATGGTTTTTCAGCAGTTTAATTTGTTTCCTCATATGACTGTGCTTGAAAACTTAATAGAGGCTCCAACTTATGTTAAGCACATTCCGCGCGATGAAGCTATTGCCATTGCGGAGGACTTGCTTGCCAAAGTCGGACTTAGTGATATGCGCGACCGCTATCCGGCAAGACTCTCCGGTGGTCAGCAGCAACGTGTTGCAATTGCACGCGCCTTAGCTATGAAGCCCGACATATTATTATTTGATGAGCCAACTTCAGCACTTGATCCTGAGCTCACCGGCGAGGTTTTGAAGACTATGCGCGAACTCGCTGCCGAACATATGACTATGGTTGTCGTCACTCACGAAATGGCGTTCGCTCGCGAAGCCGCAAGCCGCGTTACTTTTATGGCCGGCGGTATCATCGTCGAGGAAAATACGCCTGCTGAATTTTTCAATAATCCAAAGGA
>JAFUTM010000234.1 GCA_017484235.1 Selenomonadaceae bacterium | reverse complement strand
GCAAATGCGAAAATAAATTTGACACTTGACATACTTGGAACACGTGAGGACGGCTATCACGAAGTTGAAATGATTCTTCAATCAATCGAGCTTGCTGATAATATAGAACTGGCTAAAATGGATAGCGGTATTAAATTAGAAATGGACGCTTCTGCGGTTTCCGGTGGTGAAACACTGACCGTCAATGAAAACAATTTGGCTTACCGTGCGGCTAAGGCTGTGATTGACTATTGTAAATTAGATAATGGCATTTTTATACGGCTTACAAAAAAAATTCCAATTGCCGCAGGTCTGGCAGGCGGTAGCACTGATGCAGCGGCGGTTATAAGAGGAATGAATCAGCTTTTTAACTTGCACCTTACAACAGATGAACTATGCGAAATTGGTTTAAAAATTGGTTCTGATGTGCCATTTTGTATTATTGGTGGCACCTGTCTTGCCTCTGGTCGTGGTGAGAAGTTGAAACGTCTGCCGGACTTAATAAACGTGCCGGTTGTTTTAGTTAAATTGCGCGGTGCAATTCCAACAGCGTGGGCATACAAAACATATGACTCCGACCGAAGCTCTGAACACCCAGACAATCTTGCAATTTGTGAGGCAATCAATCTCAGTGATTATGAAGCAGTCGGCGAACTCATGTTTAATGTGTTAGAACACGTGGCAGCAAAAAAATATCCAGCTATACTTTCATACAAAGAAAAGATGCTGGAAGCCGGTGCGATTGCTGCTATGATGAGTGGCAGCGGCCCGACAGTATTTGGCATTGCCAAGACTCAAGAAGATGCTGTTAAAATTGCCGAATCGTTCAAAAATTCCGGTACGCAGGTTTTTGTAACGAAAACCATCGGAAGAATTGAAAATTAAATCGGACGAGAAGAATCTTATAAAAAATCTGATAATTGGAGGATAATTTTATGAAAGATGTATATGTGCCAAAAGTTTTAATCGTTGATGATATAGCTAAATTCCGCGTCATGACGCAAGAAATGGAGGGGGGGGGGTATAATATTATAGGACAAATTTCTTTTTTGGGTAAGTTTGACAATGAAAATTATGATATGAGGCAAAATAAAATCTTATTAGATAATAGAATTATTGATATTAATACACTAAAAGATATGGCTGATCGATCTGAATTTGATTATATTATATTTTTAAATCCAGTAGAACAGATGACTTGGATTCCCTATCTATCTCAGTTTGTTTTACATCCTGACAGAATCATTTCAGCTGATTTTTTCTTCCAAAACGTAAAAAATAATTTTCATTCTCTCAATAACGTGAATATATTGTATCAAATATTGAAAAATAAAAATATAAATTCTCTGTTAGATATAGATTTATTTTTTGCAAATAATTCCGTTTATGTAAAACCCAATTTTGCAGCTTCAATAGTTATTGAAGGAATTGCAGCTGAACGTGACTATGTTTATCCGATTTTCTCGAATACTTTTAATAAATTTTATAAATCATTGATTGAATGCAGATTTAGACATTACGATGCAATATTATTGACAGATGAAAGAATTTTTGAAAATTTAGCACTTAAAATACTGGAATTGATGAATATGACAGAAAACTTTATTATATTTATTCGTTCACCTTTAAATATTAATGATATAATGAATGCGCCTACTATTTTGAAAAATTTCCAGTCATTAGAAGTAATACCTTGTGTAAATGGCAAGTGGATTCTTTTAAAAAGAAATAAATCGGAAGATTTTGCAATGTACGTTGTAACACATAAAAAATTTTCAATTCCAGATATGCCGAAAGATTATAAAATCATACACGCTGGACGTAAACTGAATGACGATCTTGGATATATAGGTGACGACAGCGGGCAATCAATCTCAGAACTCAATCCTTACCTTAATGAAATGACCGCCATCTATTGGATATGGAAAAATACATCCCACAATTATGTAGGCTTGTCACATTATAGAAGATTTTTTTCAAATAAGGATACATATTCAAATGAGATTTTACCTGAAAATATGATTACTTCTCAACAGGCAATAGAGTTGCTACAAAAATACGATATTTTGCTTGTAAATCCTTTTTCATTTATATGTGATTGGTATTCTTATTCTGGATCATTCGATTTGTCAATGACGCGAATATCTATGGCAATAACGGAGATGATGATTGAACGTTTTCAACCCGAATACCTGGATACTTTTTACTATCACAGAAATAATAGATCATTATACAGATGTCATATGCTAATAACTCGCAAATATATTTTTGATAGTTATTGTGAATGGTTCTTTTCGTTTATGCTGCCTGCAGAAAAAGAATTCCGCAAAATGATGGATATAAAACCACCAAATAGAGCTATGGGATATATAAGTGAACATATGCTCAGTGTTTGGCTTATGAAAAATGATCTGCGCATCAAAGAACTTAACATAATGGAAAATCTTAATTTATAATCAATTTAAATTTAAAGCTATATCTATCCCAAATTGATAAATTTGTTTTTATGATTATTTAAGAATTTAATAAAATATGTTGGAGTGGTTATAGAATGATGAATCAATATGCACCTAAAGTTATCGTGGCTGGTAGCGTGGAAAAGTTCCGCACAAAAATTTTAGCGTTAAATAAACCAGCAAGAATCGTTGGATTTATTTCGTTTTCAGGTGAGTACAATGGGCAACACTATGATATTGATAATGATAAAACAATTCTTATTAACAATAAAATTATTGATATCTCACATCTCAAAAGTATAGCTGATGAATCTAAATTTGATTATATTGTATTTGTTGATTACTTTTATTTTAAATCATATGCAGCTGATTTAGTTCAAAATTCTGTTTTGCACGGAGATCGTATAATTACATTGGATAATTTTATTTACAAATCTAATAATGGATTTTATTCAATCTATAATGAATCTGTATTATTTAGCATATTATATGATATAAAAGTCAATACTGTACTTGACGTTGATTCATCATTTTCTGCTGGAAATGTTTATGTAAAGCCAGATTATATACATAATGTAACAATTGATACTATTCGTTCATCAAGCAGTTCTAAATTTACTGTGTTCAATAATGTTTATGATCATATATATGATTCATTAAACGACTGCAGGTATCATCATTATGACGCAATTATATTTTCAGCTGAACGAAAGCTGGAAGACTTACTAATCGAAATGTATGGAATGTTGGCTCAGGCTGATAAATTTTTAGTATTTATTAGTGAAGACATTAATTTAGACAAAGTATCAAATCTATTTTCAGGTGAACCTATGAATGGACTAACAACGTTTAAGGAAATAAATTGTGTTTCTTGCGTAAACGGCAAGTGGCTCTTATTTAACAAACAGCCATTTCAAGATACTGGTATATATGTAGTGACTCATAAAAAATGTGAGGTAAATAATCTGCCTGATGATTATATTATAATTCACGCTGGACGCAAACTCGGTAAGGATTTGGGCTATATCGGTGATGATACAGGACAGTCTATTTCGGAATTAAATATTTCCATAAATGAAATGACGGCGATTTATTGGATTTGGAAAAATACATCTCACGATTATATTGGTATCTCACATTATCGTCGCTTCTTCTCAAATAAAGATAACAAAGATTTTATTACCGAAAATATTTTGACAAGCGAACAGGCACGTGAAATACTTAAATCTTATGACATCATTGTCGCGAAAGGAGAACATCATCTTTTTAGTACATATACTTATATTTTTGGTGATTCTGGTCCGATAATTACACGGTTAGCGATAAATCTGACTCGAAATATATTGGAACGTCAATATCCAGATTATGTTGAGGCATTTGATTACGTGGTATATGGCAATCATATTTTCAAATGTAATATGTTTGTTACTCGCAAATATGTTTTGGATAGTTATTGCAGCTGGTTGTTTTCATTTATTCTGGAGGCTGAAAGCGAATACAGAAAATTTGTTAATATTGAAGAACTTAATATTAAACAGAGACGAGTATACGGCTTTATTTGTGAACGAATGTTTAATGTCTGGCTTATGAAAAATAATCTGCGCATCAAAGAACTTTCTATTATGGAAAATCTGAATTTATAATTAATTAACAAAATGGAAGGACGTGCTCAAAATGTCGAAAGTAAAATATAATTGGGCAACATTAGGCGTTGGTGTTATTGGCAATCAACTTGCAGCTGCAATGCAGAGGCTCGGCGGCAATTTGTATTCAGTTGGAAATCGTACTAAATCAAAAGCTGACACATTTGCGGCAAAGTATAATATTGGCAAAGTATACGATAAGCCGGAAGATATCTTCGCTGATGAGAATGTTGATATAGTTTACATTTCCACTCCGCATAACACTCATATTAATTACATTCGTCAGGCACTTGCTGCCGACAAACACGTTCTCTGTGAGAAATCCATAACGCTCAATTCCGACGAACTTAAAGAATCAGTTGAACTTGCTAAATCCAAAAATTTAATCCTGGCAGAAGCTATGACAATTTACCACATGCCGATTTATAAAAAATTAAACGAAGTCATTAAATCCGGTGCGCTTGGCGAACTCCGTCTGATTCAAATGAATTTTGGCAGTTATAAAGAGTATGATATGAATAACAGATTTTTTAATCGCAAACTGGCGGGCGGCGCAATGTTAGATATAGGAGTTTATGCCCTTTCGTTTGTGAGATGGTTTATGTCCTCAACGCCGACGGAAATTCTTTCGCAGGTTAAATTTGCACCAACAGGTATTGACGAACAGGCAAGTATTTTACTTAAAAATCAACAAGAAGAAATGGCAACGGTCATTTTGTCACTGCACGCGAAACAGCCTAAACGAGGCACAATTGCGTTTGATAAAGGCTATGTGGAAATTTTTGAGTATCCGCGCAGTGCAAATGCTCAAATAGTTTGGACTGACGGCAATCGTCGTGAGGAATTGTCTGCCGGTGAGACATCCGAAGCACTCTGCTATGAAATTGAAGATATGGAAGTGGCGGTCAGTGGCGAACGCAACGATATGCATCTCGATTACACGATTGACGTAATGGATATTATGACAAAAGTCCGCAATGATTGGGGAATGAAATATCCCGAAGAAGAAATTTAATGATAATTAGAAATGTCGAATGAGTAATGAGGAATTGGAGTAACGATTTTAATTCCTAATTCACAATTCCTCATTCCTAATTAGAAAAGGGTGATGTTTATGGCAAATGAAAAACGATTGGAACCTATTAATCTTGACACTTATCAACCACTGCGTGAGGTTGTCTGCGAATCACTGAGAAAAGCCATATTGAACGGCACACTGGCACCAGGTGAACGACTAATGGAAGTACAGCTTGCTGATGAACTTGGAATTAGTCGTACGCCAATTCGCGAAGCGATCCGCAAACTCGAACAGGAAGGTTATGTCATTATGCTGCCTAGACGTGGCTCATATGTGTCAAGCGTATCTGTTCACGACGTACAGGAGATATTTGAAATACGTTCTGCACTTGAATCATTGTCAATCGGTCTGGCTGCGCGGCGAATTGAAAATGAAGAGCTGGAACAATTACAAAAACTGCTTCTGCTGATTGAAGGCTATATCGAAGATGACGACATTGAAAATATAGTTAAGACAGATATTGAATTCCACGATTTACTGTATCAAGTCAGCCGAAATGAACGTCTTGGCACCATTATCAACAATCTAAAAGAACAGCTCGCCAGATTTCGCAAGCTGTCAATGTCTTATCCTGGACGCCTCAAAGATACTCTTGAAGAACATCGCGAGATGGTAGAGGCAATTGCCAACGGTGACGTGGAGGCGGCACGTGATGCGGCTGAACGACATATGGAACGTGCAGAAGAAACACTGTTGAAAGCTATGTCTAAACAACCGTTAATAAAAAGTTAATATTTATCAAAAAGCGGCGAAAAATCCTTGCTTTAGCTATGGAAATATAAGCCGCCGTTTTTTTCAGATTTTTTAAATTGACTAGTATAAGTATTGTAATATGTCAAGAAATCCTCAAAGTTTGTTTTCAATAAACATTTTTTCAAACAGCTTTATGAGATTGATACAGCTTGTTGACATCGTTTGATTTTTAAGCCAAGCAACGACTGTATGTGTAGACATCTCTGGTTCTATCAGGCGCTTATATATTAAATTGCCATCTGTTAGTAAAGTTTTTGAGGACATTGGAACCATTGAGATGCCTAAATTCATTTTTACCATTAACAAATTTTGTACAATACCGTCGGAAACGCAGGTTATTTTCGGTTCAAAACCAAGCCGTCTGCAGTTTGCCACAAAGATAGATTTCCACCTAAGTGGTATAATGAGCGAACGATCTTTTAATTCAATTAATTTAACTTCGTCGTCAGAATCTCCGCAACTTTGTGATTGATCCATCACCATTACAAGTGGTTCATTTGGCAAAACTACCGAATCATAAACTGTATTGTCAACTTGTGTTCGCGTGATTGCTATCTCAATGAGTCGATTATCCAAGAGTTCTAAAATTCTGGCACCCTCGCCCTCCCAAATTTCAAAAGTCACGTTAGGGTAGAGTTCGTGAAATTTTGCAATCAGTTCCGGCAAGATCATTGCGCCCGATGAAGTGATAGTGCCAAGCCGAATAGAACCTTTGTCACCAGAACCAATATCTGTTATATCACGAATCGTGCCGTCAATCATTCCGAGTATTCTCTCAACTCGATTATAAAATACACGGCCAGCCTCCGTAAGACGAATACGCCTTGATCCACGCTCAAATAATTTAACATTTAGAATTTCTTCTTCAAGTCGTTTCATCTGTCTGGAAAGAGCAGGCTGTGCAATGTCCAGTCTCTGGGCAGCGTGACTGATATTGCCCTCTTCGACAACCGCAAAAAACGCACGCATATCTTTAATGCCAATATTATTCATAAAATTAATTCATCTCCATTATACAATACAACTTTCTAATAATGTATCATTATTATATCATATCACAAATGGAGATGTTTTGGTCATTTTATCAAAATATTTTATCTTTGATGTACGGAATATAAACTTCTCATTATTTAACCACATTATAAGCGTTGTTTAAAATCTTCGTAGCCAAATTCACGGACTATATTAATATTGCCCGATTCATCAACAGCAATAATCGAAGGCAAAGGCATACCGTTAAAAGTATTGTTTTTGACCATTGTATAAATCGCCATATCAGTGAAAATAATTTTATCGCCTTCGTTAAGCGGCTCATTAAATGCATACTCACCAATCACATCACCGGCAAGACAGGTCATACTTCCAAGACGATATTTATATTTGCCGTCTGGAACATCACCAATCACGTCCGGTCGATATGGCATCTCAATGACGTCCGGCATATGACAAGCTGCGCTTGCATCAATGATAACGTTGCTTATATTGTCAATGGATTCTTGAATTTCCAAAACTGTTGATACTAAAAACCCAGCGTTCATTGCGACCGCTTCACCAGGTTCAAGGTAAACAGTTACACCATAATTATCTTGCAGCCTTTTAATCACACGTTTAAGCCGTTCAATGTCATAATCGGGCTTAGTTATGTGATGACCTCCGCCAAGATTTATCCACTTAATTTTATGAAGCCATTGATCAAAATTTTTAATTAACACATCAACTGTCTCTTTTAATGCATCGGAATTTTGTTCGCAGAGTGTGTGCATATGAAGTCCGTCCAGCATATCGACCAACTCCGGCTTACTTTTAGCAACATTTTGAAACTCAGCAAGTCGAACGCCGAGCCGTGACTTGGGCGCACACGGATCATAAATTGCGTGAGTTTGTGTCGAATGTTCTGGATTTATGCGCAGACCAACTTGATGATTATTTTGCTTAACAACTGGCGCGAATTTTTCAACTTGACGGAATGAATTAAATATAATGTGTTCACACATCGACGCTATCTTTTCAATCTCATTATCTTTATAAGCCGGCGCGAACACGTGATTTTCTCCGTTAAAATATTCGTTCGCCAATTGTGCCTCAAAAAGACCGGAAGCCGCCGTTCCGGTCAGATATTTTGAAATCAGTGGATAAAAATAATACATCGAAAAACACTTCTGCGCCAACAGAACTTTTACTCCGGTCTCATTCTGCAGTCGTGACAATATTTCTAAATTATGACGCAGAAGCGACTCTGATATTACATATGACGGCGTTTTTATTAAAGAAAAATTAAATTGTTTAAAATTAAAATTATTCATTGCCTTTAACAATTTCAGTAAAATCAGACCAATCTTCAACTTTGAAAGCTCTTATATCACGTACACTTTTTTTAAACCAATTAATTTTACTAAGTTTATTAATAGCTTTATAAACAACAGTTAAATTATTTGTAGTTCCACTATTGATATAAACACTGCCTTGAGTCCATTCAAAGCCTATTGCTTCCAATTCCTGACGAACTTCATCATAAGCCTTATTGTAAGGTTCTCCATACTCACGTTTAAGATCATCAATCTTCAAGTCAAATGCTATTGCATACATTTTATTCACCTCTTACTCAACCATATCAGGATTAAACGACTCCTGCCACGGCAGACCGAATTTATTAAGAGCGTCCATAAATGGATCTGGATCAAACTCTTCAATATTATGTACACCTTTGAGATTCCATTTGCCATTAACTAAAAGCATTGCGCCAATCATTGCCGGTACGCCAGTCGTGTATGCAACCGCCTGCGATCCAGTCTCACGATAAGCCTCTTGATGATCACACACATTATAAACGTAATAATTTTTAGGTTGACCATCTTTTGTTCCGTGAAAAATGCAGCCAATGTTAGTCTTACCTTTCGTGCGCGGACCAAGACTGGCTGGATTAGGCAGAACGGCTTGCAAAAATTGCAGTGGTATAATTTGATGACCTTGAAAGTTAATCGGCTCAATACTCGTCATACCGACATTCTCAAG
>JAFUTM010000233.1 GCA_017484235.1 Selenomonadaceae bacterium | reverse complement strand
TAAATATGATAAAGCCGCGTGCTGAAAAGAAACATTTAACTTTTACGTTCAAAGTCGATGAGACGATACCGAATGAATTATTTGGCGATTCCGTACGTATTCGTCAAGTTGTCGTAAATTTTTTGACAAATGCCGTTAAATACACACAAGTCGGCGGTGTCACCTTTACTGTCTCCAAGCAAGAAAAATCATCTAATGAAATTGTACTTAAATTTAGTGTGAAAGATACCGGCATTGGTATACGTGAAGAAGATAAGCAAAAGTTGTTCCACGATTTTGAACGGTTTGACTCTAAGAAGAACAAAAATATTGAGGGCACCGGTCTCGGTCTGGCGATAACACATAGACTGGTCAACATGATGAACGGCTGGATACAAGTTGACAGTACTTATGGCGAAGGTTCAAACTTTATGGTAATGATTCCACAAAAGGTTATGGGCACTGACGTAGTCGGCAGCTTTGAAGATAAAATCGAATCCACTAAAAAGACTGAAGCTTACAAAGTGAGTTTTATTGCACCAGAAGCTAGAATTTTAGTAGTGGACGACAACGAGATGAATTTATTAGTTGCAACGAGTCTGCTGAAAGCAACACAGATACAGGTTGATACAGCGATGAGTGGAATGTCGGCCTTAAAGAAGATGGCGGATATAAAATACGACTTAATATTTTTAGATCAGATGATGCCGAGCCTGGACGGTATTCAGACTTTACACCTCGCAAATGAAATGCCGGATAATAAAAGTAAAGATGTACCGATGATTGCGTTGACGGCTAATGCAATCTCTGGAGCGAAAGAGATGTTTTTAAAAGAAGGCTTTACCGATTATTTGAGCAAGCCAATCGACGCGAAACAAATGGAAGCAATGCTGATGACATACCTGCCGATAGACAAGCTGCACGCACCACCAAAAGAAGATGAAGTTGATGAATTTGATGACATTCAACAGATGATAGATGATTCTTTTAATCAAACAGATAATCAACAAGACGATGCATTTGATATAAATGAGCCATTTAATAACAATGACGATTCCGATAAATTACCTAATCTGGAATATATTAATGTTGAGCTTGGAATGCAGTACAGCGCTGGAATGGCTGATATGTATAAAAATGTATTGACGATGTTCTGCAATCTCAAAGATGAAAAACAAACGAAGATGCAGGAAGCCCTCGAAACTGAAGACTGGCAGAATTATACGACACTGGTACACGCACTGAAATCAACGGCATTGTCAATTGGTGGCGAAAAGACCTCCGAAGCGGCTAAGCAGCTTGAACTTGCCGGCAAGATGATTATTTCCGGTGCCACATCAGAGCTTGAAAAACATCAGGGCGCTGAATATATAAAAGAACACCACGCTGAGACAATGGAACTTTATGATAAACTTGTTGAAGACGGACGTAAATTGATTGATAATTTGTAATTTTTAATGTATAATGAATTATTAATATTACGGTGGTGTTAATGTTGAATAATAAAATTAATAATGAATGGAAAATCTTAAAAAAGGGCACGCGCTCAGATTATTCCGTCATTATTGGTGTTACAATTTTATTATTATTGATAATAGCAATGAACGTGCATTTAATCTTCAATATGATATCCAATCAGACTGAAGGCATGGGACAAATGCAGCTTGAAAATATCCGCAGTGAACTTCAAACAACTTTGACTGACGCTGAAAATACAACTAAACGCATTGCGATTGAAGCTGAGCAGATGATGGCTTCCAATGCTTCAAAGGAACAGCTTACGGCTTACTTTGAAGAACAATGCAAAGTGCAGAACGCCATTTTTAAAGATGCTTGTATGGACGTATATATTGCAGGCCGTGACTGGGCGATTATTCCAAATTTTGATATACCAGCAGACTATCATCCGCCAGAAAGAATATGGTACAAAGGTGCCATTGAAAATCCTGACACGGTTTATATAACTGAACCTTACCTTGATGCCAGAACGGGCACGATGTGTTACACAATGTCAATAATGTTACCCGATAAACAAACGGTCGTGGCATTGGATTTTAATTTTATAAATACACAAGATTCTGTTCTTCAAATGAACAAAGAAGGTGGCAGCAGTGCTTTAATTGCTACGAAAAATGGCAAAATCATAAGTTATAATGATATGTCACTTGTGGGCGAATATATATCAAAGAAGCTGCCAGAATATGACATTATCTTTAATAAAGTTGTGAACCAGACTACACACGCCAGTTTTTCCGCTCAAGTAGACGGCAGCACTCACACGATATTCAGCAGTGAAACAAATAATGGCTGGTACATGATGCTGAGTGTCGATAACTGGGCACTTTATAAAGATGACTATAAACAAACTATGCTTTATACTCTCGCAAGCATTTTAATGCTTTTAGTCGTCATCTTCTTTTATCTTGTTGGAGTTAAAAACAGATTACGCGCTGAACAAGCACTCCGCGTTAAAGAAGAATTTTTATCCAACTTATCACACGAACTCCGCGAGCCGCTTCAAAAAATACTTACCTTATCGAACTTAAATAAGATGAAAACCGATGTCAATCACGCTGAAAATGCAACACAGATTCGAGAGTCTGCTGTGCAGCTTTCTGGTATGCTTGATAATTTGTTCACGTTTTCTACACTCGTATCAACTGAAAATAAAAATACGGATAAGGATAATCAGAATATGAGAATCTCTCAAACCAGTCATCACGTAAGGATAGGCATTATTTCTGTTCTGATTGTAGCAATGATTTTTAGTCTTGGTGTCTGCATAAATAATATTATCAATTGGGGCGATACTAAAATGAACCGCGAGGCTGATATTTATGATTATCAGCTCTCGAATTGGATTGCGCGGCACAAAAGTATACTTAGTATGTTTACCAGTATGATTTCAGAACGTCCACAGCTTATGGATAATTATGAGACGGCTGTTCAGTGGCTTAATGATATTGCGAAAAATTATCCTGAGATTTCAGTCTGTTATATGGCAAATCCTTACAAAGAGCATACTGTCATAATGAATAATGGCTGGGAAGGGCCGGCTGGCTGGCACGTTGAGCAGCGTCAATGGTATATCGATACAGAAAAGTCAGAAACCGGATTTAATATTTCTGCTCCATATTATGATGATCAAACTGGTCTTTATTGCGTAACTTTTTCCAAAATGGTTTATGGTAAAAATGGCGAATTTTTGGGTATATTTGCGATAGATTTTTTTCTTGACAAGCTGATTCATATTTTGGGTAATAGTTATACTCAAGACGGATATGCATTTTTAGTTGATCGCAATGGCGTTATAATAAATCACCCAAGCAGTGATTTTGAGCTGTCTGTGGACAATACGACGCCAATTACCATAACTGATTATTTTAATTCTTATCAAAATAAATCTATAACAAGCTTTACTGACTATAATGGAACATACAGCACCTGCCTTGCAAAGAAGAATGAAGCCTCTGATTTCACGGTTATTATTGTAAGCCGGTGGTGGAATATTTATGGCAGCATCGTCATACTCGGTTTATTATTTATTCTACTTTTCGGAATATGTATTGCCGCTGTCATTTTACTTATTAACAAATTAATCAGATGGCAGGAAAGTGTAAATTTACAGCTTAAAGCGTCGGCGGATACTGCCGTTGCTGCCGGACAGGCTAAATCTCAATTCTTAGCTCAGATGAGCCACGAGATACGAACTCCGATTAATGCGGTTATCGGAATGAATGAAAT
>JAFUTM010000232.1 GCA_017484235.1 Selenomonadaceae bacterium | reverse complement strand
GGAATGACGCCGGAATTTGCCAAAAAGGTATTTGAAGCTTATTCGCGTGACAGAACGGTCAACAATATACAAGGCACAGGTCTTGGTATGGCAATCACTAAAAGCATTGTTGAATTAATGGGCGGCACGATTGAAGTTAAAACTGAATATGGTAAGGGCACTGAATTTATTGTTCACGTTGACTTTCCATTGGTCGAAGATGTCTCCACTGAGAAAAATGAACAAAATGAAGCTGGAACTAAACCGGAACTTGATTTTAGTAATATGAAGCTGCTGCTGGTTGAAGATAATATGGTGAATCGTGAGATTGCGTCACTGATTTTGACGGAATATGGATTTATGCTCGATACTGCCGAAAATGGTAAGGAAGCTGTCAATAAAGTTGCCGCTTCAAAGCCTGGTGATTATCAGGCAGTCTTGATGGATATACAGATGCCGGTGATGAATGGTTATGAGGCGACAAAAGCCATTCGTGCTTTGAATAATCCTGAGCTTGCCAATATACCAATCATTGCGATGACCGCCAATGCTTTTAAAGAGGATATTCAAGCTGCCAAAGATGCCGGTATGAATAGTCATATTGCCAAGCCTATTGACATACCTCAAATGCTGGAAACATTGACAGAAGTTCTAAAATAATTTAGTGGAGGTTTTGATTTTGAACAATATAAGAAATCGAAACATAATCATTGCTGCGTTAATAATATTTGCTGTATCATTGTTTAATGGCTGTGGAAATACTTATCAACATCTCAGTGCAGATGAAGCTCTCAATATGATGAAAACTGAAGAGAATTATATTATTGTCGATGTGCGAACTCAGGAAGAATATGATAAACGGCATATTCCAGGTGCGGTTTTACTGCCAATCAGTGAGATAAAAGCGGGCAATGTATCAAGTCTACTGCCTGATAAAAATCAAACTTTATTAGTTTATTGCTGGACCGGACGCCGTGCAGAAGACGCTGCCAAAATGCTTGCCGATCTCGGTTATACAAATGTTTATGAGTTAGGTGGATTAGTCGATTGGAATGGCGAAGTTGAAGGTAATGAAAAATAATTAATAATGCGTATTTCGTAATGCTTAATTTTTTTAATTATAAATTACTAATTGTCAAACTTTTAATTGCGCATTAAGCATTGAGCATTACGCATTAGAAAAAGGTGGTGATATAAAACACAATTATGTTGTAAATTCTATGGGAAAGACGGATTCACTTTTTAGTAAATGGACTGCCTGCTTATTTGTACTTGAAAACAAGGCTTACACTGAATAGAGTTGAAAACTATCAACTCACCTCATCGTGCTTTGTAGTGTATCTCCACAGTCATTGTAACAGGAGATGAGGTCGCACACTACATTTTCATTACTATTTGTGCCGCTGCGACCGCGGCGGAATGTGAGGTTTTTATGTCTAACCGTGTTGTTAAATGCGCAGCTATAGGTGTTGCATCTGCAATAATTTTAATTTTGCTGGGCGCATATATTTTTAATATGCGTGAAAAAACGCCTGAATATTCTATGCAAATGATCGAAGAATCCATTAATAATCACGACAAGTCAAAATTTGAAAACTACGTTGATATGGACCAGCTTTTAAATAATACTTATGACAGTTTTGTTGACGGAATGATGGATTCCGATAAGGTGCTTCCACCGGATATTAAAGATTCAATCACAAATTTTGCTCAATTATTAAAGATGCCGATGATTGCCAGTATGAAGCAATTTATAATGAATTACATTGAGACTGGCGACCTTGATAATCAGTATAGTGATAATGATGTGAATCAATCCGATGAATCATTTAACGCTGTAAAAGAGATATTCGACCGCGCTGGTTTAAACAAAATTGAATTTCGACAAATCGGCAATATAAAAATTGATGACAACAATCAAGATCAAGCTATTGCTGAAGTTGCTGTTTAT
>JAFUTM010000231.1 GCA_017484235.1 Selenomonadaceae bacterium | reverse complement strand
AGTGGTCGTTCTGGAAAGACCGCGAATGGACGCGCGTTTCACTTCCGGAGGATTCCACTCAGTAAGACCCCAAAGACCGTTGCCTCTGTGCTGGAAGCGGCTGTCCATATTAATCATTGTATAAATCTCCGAAATTGCAACCGCCATTGACTGTACAGTTTTGCGTTTCCTTTCGATAACGTCAGTAATCAACTTCTTATAATGAATCGGTTCGCCGGCGTTGCTTAACATTTTATACGCAACGTCAACTTCTGATATGTCTTTTAAATCAACATTACTCATAAATTACTCCTTATATATAAGTTTATTTATCAAAGTGAATAAATATTTACATTGATTCAGGTGCCGACACGCCCAATAATCCGAGTGAGTGTTTGATGACGTGTGCAGTCACTTTAATTAATGCAAGCCGTGCGGAGGCTAATTCTTCGTGTACGCCTATGATACGGCAGTCGCGATAGAAGGCGTGGAACAAGGCTGCAATATCATAAGAATATTTTGCCATTTTTTGTGGTGCATAATTCTTGGCAGCTTGCTCAACTTCATCTTCGTATTCAAGTATTTTATTAATTAAATCAATTTCGGACGGGTGAGTCAGCAGTTCAAATTTAGGATTTTTTGCCATATTTATATTAAGCTCCGCCGTTTGACGGAATATGCTGCAAATTCGCGCGTGGGCGTATTGAATGTAATAAACAGGATTATCGCTGGACTTCTTCTTTGCAAGGTCGAGATCAAAGTCAAGCTGACTGTCAGTTGAACGCATTAAGAAGAAATACCTGGCGGCATCAGTGCCCACTTCTTCCATAAGCTCGCGAAGTGTTATACTCTCGCCGGTACGTTTAGACATTTTGACAAGCTCGCCACCACGATAGAGAGCAACCATTTGTAATAATAAAATCTTGAGCTTATCAGAATCGAAGCCCAAAGCTGACATAGCTGCCTTAACACGGCAAATATAGCCGTGATGATCTGCGCCCCAAATATTAATCATTTCAGAAAAATCGCGCTCAAATTTATTTTTATGATATGCAATATCGGCGGCAAGATAAGTCGGCACACCGTTCTCACGTATGATAACGCGATCCTTATCATCGCCGTAGTCAGTCGATTTAAGCCATAACGCGCCGTCCTTCTCGTAAGCTGCGCCGTTATTCTTCAAGACTTCAACTGCACTGTGAATGGCATCAGGGTGGAGTGTGCGTTCACTGAACCATTTATCAAAAGTAACTTGAAACTCCGATAAATCACTTTTAAGTTCTGCAAGTTTTTCATCATAGGCTAAATCTTGAAAAACTTTTAAGCGTTCATCTTCCGGCATATTTAAATATTTATCGCCATCGCGCTCAAGTATCTTCTTTGCCGTGTCGATGATATCAACACCGTGATAGCCGTTTTCCGGAAATTCAACGGTCTGGCCTAAAAGCTCAAGGTAACGCGCGTTGACGGATTTAGCAAGATTTTCCATTTGATTACCGGCATCGTTGATATAATATTCCGCCTCGACGTTGTATCCGGCCGCACGGAGCATATTCACCATTGCTGAGCCGGCCGCTGCGCCTCGACCGTGACCGACGTGCAAAAGACCAGTCGGATTCGCGCTTACATATTCAATTTGAATCGGTGCATTATTCTTATTTGGCAGCTGACCATAATTATCGCCCGCGTCAAAAGCCGCTTTAAAGGTGTCGTAAATGACGGACGGCTTTAAATAAAAATTGAGAAAACCAGCTCCGGCTATCTCGATTTTTTCAATTTGATTTAAGTTTATACGATTTTTTATTTCTTCGGCGATCTTGCGTGGGCTTGTGTGAAAAATTCTGGCTGACTGCATAGCCGCATTTGAGGCAAAATCACCAAACTCTTTTTTAGGTGGCACTTCCAATAAAATATCAGGCAATTTATCCGAATCAGCAAGCTTTAACGTACCGTCTGCAATTGCCGATTTCATTGCGTTGAGAATTGCCTGTTCAATTATAACTTTAATTTGCAAATATATTCCTCCGATAATACACATAATTAATCATTATTAAGATTAATAAAAGTCAATTGTCCACTTAATTCAACATTCAACATTCCTAATTCCTCATTGTTTAAGTGTCACGGTCAACAGCAATGGCAATGTCAACTTTGTGGCCGCCAAGATCCATTTCGATTGTTAAGTATTGCGAACTGCTGATTTTAATCTGACTGTCTTTGCCGACTGTCAAACTCGGTGTCGATATGTCAACTTCTAAATCAAGAGCCGTCAAATTGGTTGCCGTGTTTGCCGCAAGCATATTGCTCATCTCAGCAATTGCCGACTGCGCCATTGCGTCAATCTCACTTACAGGCATACCCATCATCATAGTAGAGGCTATAAATTTTGCCGTATCTTCAGTCATATTGTAAACCACATTGCCGCGAATTTGTTTGGTAAAACCTATCATTACCACTACGCCAAAGTTTATTATGTTCTTTGACTGCAAATACACTTTCGTTCTCTTTGGAATTGGAAATCCGATTTGCGGCATTACAGAGATGAAAGCGTCTATAAACGGATTTACGAGTTTTGCATCCACAATATCATTCTCCTTCCGCAAAACCGATATTTATGTAAATTTCACCGATTTTAGTTGATGCAGTGAGCTTAAATGTTGTCAGTTTAGGGCTGGTTATTCTTATGCCCGTGCCATAAATAGTGCCAGGCGGAGTGATGCGCATTTCTTTATCTTTAAATACATTATTTACATTTGACACGCCGCGACCCATTACTATGTTTGCAGCTTCTTCTGCAGCTTCGGTGATTTCGTCTTCAGTAATATCTTCTGTGCCAAGCATTGTTTTCGCAAACGCCTTCATTGTATCATTATTCATATACATTATAGCGCGTCCTGTTGGATCGCCAGTCAATCCAATTATCACTGCTATGCCGTCAAGCAGCAGATATTTTTTATCGTATAATTCCGTATTTATCTGGCTTTGTATACCTACCAAATTGAGTATTCCCTGTTGGAACGCTCGTTCAAATGCTTTAGCGTAAGAATCTCGCAGCAGTGCCACGCGATTAACTTTTTGCTGGCACAATAGCATAAGCGTATCAATTATTTCATTAGTACTTACCGGTTTTTGTAAAAATGCACTTATTCCAACTGAACGCCCTTGAGCAATCAAACTGGCATCTTTCATCGCGCTTATCATCACGATTTTTGCTTCAGGATCAATTCCGCGTATTTTTCGACTGCATTCTATTCCATCAGCGTCCGGCAAATTCATATCCATTGTCACAAGCTCAGGATCGTGCTCTTGATACATTTTGATGGCCTCTGCTGCATCTTGTGCCTGCGCTACAACCTCAAAATTTGTCTTTGATAGATGATTTGCCAATATTGTTCGGCTGATCTTGGAATCGTCGACAATCATTACTTTGACTTTTTCCACCAACGCTCACCTGCTTTCATTTATAATATTTCGCATCAACTAATTGTCGATTTAAAATTTGTCGAAGAGTTATAATTTATGGTAGTCGTCGTCACTACACATACATTAATAACTATTCGCCGCATTTTTTTAAAATACCTGCAATCATTAAAAAAATTTTTAATATATATGAATATGACTGCCGATATGATATAATATTTAAGTTATACGGAAAGAAGGGATTACATTTGAAGTATCGTAAAGATTTAAAAGATATGCCGTCTTATGATGGCGTTGAGCGCGACTATAGAATTAAAGTCAATGCCAATGAATGCAATTTAAATTTGCCGCCGCTCGTTGAGGAGCGTGTTTTGTCTCGGCTCTCTCGTATTGCGTTCAATCGTTATCCAAATTATGAATACGATGCGCTGCGTGAGCAGATTGCCAGGAACTTTTCTGTGGATAAGGAACAAATTTTAATTGGCGGTGGCTCCAGCGAAATTATTGAGAAATTATTTTATGCATTTGGCGGTTCGGATTCTCATAAAATTGTTTATCCTCAGCCTTCGTTTTCAATGTATAAAATTTATGCTAAAGCTGCGGAGGCTCAACCTGTGCCGTTTGACTTAGACGATAAGTATGATATTGACGTGGATAAATTTATTGCTGCCGTTAATGATAACGAGGCGGCACTTGCCGTTGTTTGCAATCCGAATAATCCGACGGGCAACGTATTGAGTATTGATGAGATTGAAGAGATTGCCAAGAATGTAAAATGCGCCTTCCTTGTTGATGAGGCATATGTTGAGTTCTATGGCAAATCGTCTGTCAACCTCATTAAAAAGTATCCGAACTTAATTGTTGCACGTACTTTCTCAAAGGCCTACGGGCTTGCCGGTGCGCGTGTCGGCTATATGATTGCACGCTCTGAGGTCACTGATATGATTGCAAAAACATATATGCCTTATCATATGAATACCTTATCTCTCGCGACGGCTGACATTGTTTATCAGATGCGTGATGAGTTTGTGCCCAGAATCCAGATGATGATTGCTGAACGCAAGCGCATATCTGAGCAACTTCAAAAGTTAAATGGCGTCAAGGTTTATCCTTCGTCGACTAATTTTGTTTTAATGAAATACGATAAAGCGGTTGCGTTGAATGAGCACCTTGAGTCATTAAACATTGGTGTCCGAAGTTTTGGTGCTGCGCCTAGACTTGAAAATTGTCTGCGCATATCAATGGGCACACGCGCGGAGAATGACGAATGCTTTAACGTTATTAAAAACTTTGTACAGCCTTGACAAATTCGCGTTAAATGATTACACTTATCAATATGATAATATTTGGAGGTATTGTTTTATGAAAGTAATTTTATTGCAAGATGTAAAAAAACTTGGCGTTAAAGATGATATTGTTGAGGTTTCTGATGGCTATGGCAGAAATTTTTTGCTGCCCAAAAAGCTTGCGTTGCCTGCTACGGCTGAAAATTTAAATATGGCCAAAGATAAGGCGAAGGTTAATGCACGCCGTAAAGCTCAGGAGGCTGACGAAGCAAAGTTGTTGGCGGCTCAGCTTGAAAAATTATCCGTTAAAATTCCGGTTAAAGTCGGTGAAGGCGGCAAGCTCTTTGGTTCCGTTGGCGGTAACGACGTTGCCAAAGTGCTTAAATCTGCTCACGATATTGATATTGATAAGCGCAAGATTTCCTTTGAAGAGGAAGTCACTAAACCTGGCTCATACGTTGCGATTGCCAAACTTTATCCAGGTATATCCAGCAAGTTGAATGTTGAGATTGTTGCTGAGTAATTGTTTTTATCTTATCGTTTGTTTTTGTAGTTAAATCTTTTTATGTTTGAAACTTCTCTTTGAGCGTGCAAAGAGAAGCAGAAACACGCCTCGCTGACTTCGCATCACGCTCAGTCGCGCTCGGGAAGCGCTCACATCACGTTCGCGATTTTTGGGAGCGATATATACAAGTTAGGCCACAAAACTACGATAATTTTGTTCCTCATTTCTCATTTAGCATTCCTCATTAGTTTGAGGTGGTAAGTTTATTTTGGGTTCAAATAAAAAAATCCTTCGCGTTGAAGGTGTTAGTTATAAATATATTAGTGAGTCGCGTCATAACGCTGCGCTTACTAACGTTATTTTTGATGTTGATGAAGGCGAATTTGTTGCTATCATCGGCACAAACGGCAGCGGCAAATCCACACTTGCCAAACATTTGAATGCACTTCTATTGCCGACGACTGGCAAAGTTTACGTTGACGATATGGATACTTCTGTTGAAGCTAACCTTTGGCACATTCGTTCGACGGTCGGTATGGTGTTCCAAAATCCAGACAATCAGATCATTGCTGCGCTCGTTGAAGATGATATTGCCTTCGGTCCAGAAAATCTCGGCATTGCGCCAGATGAAATCCAGCGGCGTGTAGATTTATCTTTAAACGCTGTCAATATGCTTGATTATAAAAACTTCGCGCCGCATAAACTCTCCGGTGGTCAGAAACAGCGCATTGCCATTGCTGGTGCACTTGCACTTCAGACAAAATGCATTGTGCTTGATGAACCAACTGCTATGCTCGACCCACAAGGCCGCGCCGAAGTACTCGCGACTGTCAAAAGGCTACACGATAAGCAAGGCTTAACCATCGTTTATATAACTCATTTTATGGACGAGGCAGCCCTTGCTGATCGTGTTTTTATTATGGATAAAGGTCAAATCGTTAAGACCGGCACTCCAAAGAAAGTCTTTACTTGCGTTGATGAGATTAAAAATCTTGGTTTAGATGTGCCAATCGCAGTGGAAATGACTTATCGTCTTCGCAAAAAAGGCTTTAATCTGCCAACAAATATTTTGTCCGCCGACGATTTTGCCAGCGCAGTTATTAATAATTGATTTGTTATCGTTTTAAGTAATAGTTGATGGAGGTGTTTTGCAATGAATGTCATTCAAAATAGTGAAGAGAGTAAAATTATTGTTGGCACTAGCGATGCAGATAGTATTGTAAACAAAGGTCGATATGCAACCATTGAAGCTGGTGCCGGTGATGATAAAATTCAGCTCACTGGTACCGGAATTGCACTTGACGGCTCTAATTATGATGATGGCGCAGGAGACTCTAATGCTCATATCTTTGCAGGTGAAGGTAATGACACAATAATTAGCGGCTGGTTTTCTACAAATATGATTGTTGATGCAGGAAGTGGCAATAATTATATAAAGGGAACTTTCTCCGGTTCTATAATTAATGCAGGTGAAGGACATGATACACTCCAAAATAGCATTGCCGATTGCCTGGTAGATTTGGGTGACGGTAATAATTTAGCTATTCTCACTAGTGGAATTAGAGATTCAACTATTACAACTGGAGTTGGTAATGATTCGATATTTAATAAGAGTGCATATGGTCAAAATTCACTCATCAACTCCGGTGCAGGTAATGATACAATTTCATTTCTTGCTAGATCGGGCAAAAGCCGTAACGCCGTACACAATGTTATTGAATATTCAATTGGCGATGGTAACGATATTGTCACAGGTTATACAGACGGTGACACAATCCATATAACCAGCGGCAAAGTGGACAGCTCACTCAACAGCGGCAATGATATTCTTCTCAACATTGGAAATGGCTCAATTACTCTTAAAGATGCACGCAAGACTGCAGTCACTGTAGTTCAGAATGGTCAGACTTCTACGAATGAAACAAATATCATTAACTTGACGGAGGGCAACGACAATTATGAGAATAGTGACAAAGCCGTAATAATTAATGGTTTGGGCGGCAATGACTCAATATCTAATCTGGCAAGTGGAGTGATAATCAACGGCGGCACCGGCAGCGATACTATTTCAATTGGCGTAGCGGCTGAGCGAGAGAATCGGAGTAAGTATGACAATAGACCTATTTTAACTCCGTATACTAAATCGACTGCCTCTACAGTTGACGCCGGTGACGGTGATGATTTAATTAAGGCTGCAAGAACTGACAATTTGATTAATGGTGCTGCCGGAAATGATACTATAATAGCGTATCACCATTCTGATGAAAATCTAACATTAACTGAGACCATTTATGGCGGTGCTGGTGATGATTCCATTGATGTAGTTCTGGACTCCAACATTACAATTGACGGCGGCGGCGACAATGATTATATTAGAGCCAGAGGCTCATATGGCATAAATACTGAAACTATGTATAATAAAATTGACGGCAATGTCAGTATGAGTGGTGGTGCTGGTAACGATACAATCTATCTTGACGAAGTTTTGATTGCCACGATTGATGCTGGCACTGGTAATGACTCTATTGAGATTGGACCGGTCAGTGATTTTAAGACCTCTGCAAAAATCCACAATGATAAGACACTTTTCTTTAACTATGCGGACGGCGATGGAAACGATACTATTATCGGTTATGGTGCTGGCTCCGGTGCTGGTTATGATTCAAATGTAAAGCGCGTGATAAGCATAACCAGCGGCACGATAAGCAGAATTGATACTGACAACGATAGAGATACGATAATACACGTTGGCAACGGCAGCATAAGGCTCAGAAACTCTATCAACGAAACAATAAATTATCGTGTTGGAGGCGGTGCTATTCAATCAACTGTAGTGAGTGGCTCGGCGGGCGCAAAGGATTCACCAATCAGTAAGACTATAACTGATGAATTTGGTTCCACTGTTTTTGGCGGTTCAAATAACGACTATATAATGCTTGACAACACCAGCGATATGACGATTCACGCCGGAGCTGGTGATGACCGCATTGATATGGGTCCAACTACTGAAGATAATAAATATACCCGTATCTATTATAAAAATGGCGACGGAAACGATACTATTGGCGGCGGCTATAGTTCGGATAAATATATCGTGATAGACGGCACCACTATCAGCAAATTTGAATCCGATGACAGAGATGTAAAGCTGTATATTGGCGATGGCAGTATTACGATACGATATGCAGTTGGCAAAGAAATTGTTTACCATTACACGAATGAATCATATTCGCACAGCAAAGTAGTCGGTGCAAATGAGACGATTATTGCGGGCAGTAGCTCCGGCTCCGACAATAGCGGCACCTCAAGTGATACCTCAACGACCACTGATACTTCGACCGCCGACACCTCAACCGGTACTGAGACCACCACAACAAACACAACTGTTAATAAGCTGCCGACTGGTCTCAAATACAACAGCAGCAAGACACAAATTACAGTTGGCACTAAGTTTAAATCTGATGTGATTGATTTGGCTAACTATGCTCCGACGGTCAAGACGGTGAAGGCAACGTCATTTAAAAAATCTTTAACGATTCACGGCAATGACTTGTCAAATACGATAACTGCTGGCAAGAAGCCTACGGCGCTTTATGGCGAGGAAGGCAACGATAAACTAAAAGGTGGCAGTGGCGCTGACACACTTGCTGGTGGAGTGGGCAACGATACATTAACTGGCGGCAATGGCAAGGACATTTTCGTTTACGACGGTCAAGGCAGTGACGTTATTACTGACTATAAAGCCGGTCAAGATTCCATAATGATTGAAGACGAAATTGATTCCGTTACAGTCAAAGGTAAAAACGTCATCTTTAATGTTGGTGACGGGCAGCTTACAGTTAAGGGTGGCAAGTCGAAAAAGATTACACTGGTCGACGCGGACGGCAACACGATTTCAAATGATAAATATACTAAGTCAACGAAGGCTGCTAACTTTGTTGAAACTGATTATTGGTTTGCCGCTGATGATAACCTTCTTGCAACGACGGATATAGACTCAATGATTGAAACTGAATCTAATGCGATTGCAGTGGATTGCAGCGTCGATCTATTGCCGAAAAATGGTCAATCGCTCATCTCAATAGTTAAGCCAGACGGTAATTCCGTTGTTAGTTCTGCGTTTCGCAATAAGAATTAAGCATTTCATTTTATTTTATGGTTGTTGCTTAGTTAAATTTTTTTTAATTAGAGCCTTCTTTCTTTTGAAAGAAAGAAGCAAAGAACTCCCCTCACTGCCTCGCATCACGCTCGCCGCGTTCGGGAACGCCTCACGTCCTGTTCGGCGATTTTCTCAGTTCGTGGTTAGCATCACGTTCGGCCATTTTTTAGAACGCCATTTTCAATTCGTCATTCCTAATTCACAATTCCTAATTAAAAATATTCTGCATTTGTAAACACTTGACAATGCTGTTATATTATACTATAATAAACTAATTTTAAAATTAATTGTCTGTTGTAGAGGAGTGACACGATGCCTGAATATATCTTGGCATTTATCCTTGCAGTAGGAGTAGCTTTATTTGTAACGCCGGCGGTGATATTGCTCGCCGCGAAAACAGGTGCGCTTGATAAGCCGGACGCCCGAAAAGTCCATAAAAAGCCTATACCGCGAATTGGCGGTCTCGGCATATACATCGCGTTTATGGCTTCTATGCTTACGGTTATGGCGTTTGCCGATATGACGAGTGATGTTTTCTTTGAAGTGGTGGGCTTAATTGTTTCCGGCACGCTGATTGTTGCAGTCGGAATCATTGATGACTATAAAAATCTGCCGGCTAAGGTTAAATTACTCGGTCAAATAGTTGCCGCTGCGGTATTAGTGATTGCTTTCGATGTCAGAATCGATTTTATCACTGATCCATTTGGCGACTATATTTATTTGGAGTGGTTCGCTATTCCGGCAACTATCTTCTGGCTCGTTGGTCTGACTAACACGGTCAACCTAATTGACGGTCTCGACGGACTTGCGGCTGGCATATCGGCTATTGCTGCGATAACGATACTGCTCGTTGCGCTGGAAGATAATATCTTACTCGTCGCCGTCTTAACTGCGGCTCTGGCTGGTGCGGCAATTGGATTTTTGTACTACAACTTCAATCCGGCGTGCATCTTTATGGGCGATACCGGCTCCATGTTCTTAGGTTTTATGCTTGCCGGTATTTCAATCATTGGCGCGGTAAAGTGTGCGGCGACCATTGCCCTCATCGTTCCGATTTTGGCACTTGGTCTGCCGATTATGGATACGACTTTTGCAATCGTGCGACGGTACAGAGGCGGTGTGCCTATTTTTCAACCGGACAAAGGGCATCTTCATCATAGGTTGCTTGGGCTTGGTTTTACTCAGCGTCAGGCGGTTTTGCTTATGTACGTTATAAGTGCTCTTCTCGGCTTGAGTGCGGTTGCCCTCACTGAGGTTAGCAGTCAGATTGCTGTGATGATTCTTATCGTTGTTGTTACCGCGATTTTTTACGGCGCTAAGAAAATCGGCATCTTTACTATGCGAAATGCTTAGACTAATGAGGAATGATGAATGAGGAATGTTGAATTGGGGAGATGGTTTTAATTCCTCATTCCTAATTTACAATTCCTAATTATTTTTGGTGGTGTTGTTGGTGGATAAGTTGAAAGTAATGACGGTGTTTGGAACGAGACCGGAAGCTATTAAAATGGCGCCGGTCGTATTGGAGCTGGCACGACATCCTCAGTTTACTCCAATCGTGACGGTGACGGCCCAGCACCGCGATATGCTCGACCAGGTTCTCAGACTTTTCAATATTAAACCAGACTTCGATTTGGATATAATGGCGTCCAACCAGACGCTCTTTGATATTACGACGCGTGCTCTCAATGGTCTTGACACAGTTCTTACAGATGTGCAGCCCGATATTGTTCTCGTTCACGGCGACACAACTACTACTTTTGCCGGTGCATTGGCGGCTTATTATCATCAAATTGCCGTCGGTCACGTTGAGGCCGGTCTTCGGACGGGCAACAAATATTCGCCTTTCCCTGAAGAGATGAATCGCAAGCTGACCGGTGCAATCACTGATCTGCACTTCGCGCCGACTCAGACCTCAAAAAATAATCTCCTCGCTGAACACGTCGACAGCGGCAAAATCTTCGTCACCGGCAACACCGTCATTGACGCTCTTCATCAGACTGTAAGCAATCATTTCACCTTCGACAGCGAACTGCTTGCCAAAATTGACTATGACCACAAGCGCATTATCTTAGTGACCACTCATCGCCGTGAAAATCTGGGCGAGCCGATGCGTCACGTTTACAAGGCGCTTAAAGCCTTAACCGAAGAGTTCACTGACGTTGAAGTCGTTTTCCCTGTTCAAAAGAATCCTAAAGTTCGCGAACTCGTCAACGCTGAACTCGGCGGACTTAAATCCGTTCATCTCATTGATCCGCTTGACTATGAACCTTTCGCCAATTTGATGTCGAGGGCTTATCTCATCTTGACGGATTCCGGTGGCGTGCAGGAAGAGGCGCCGGCTCTCGGTAAGCCCGTTTTGGTTCTGCGCGATACAACCGAACGGCCGGAAGCGGTTTCCGCCGGCACAGTTAAACTCATTGGCACCGACAGAGACAGAGTCTTTAACGAGACGAAACTCCTGCTGACCGACAAGCGCGAGTATGATAAAATGGCTCAGGCGGCTAATCCTTAT
The DNA here is from genome assembly GCA_017484235.1 of Selenomonadaceae bacterium. Lineage (GTDB taxonomy): Bacteria > Bacillota > Negativicutes > Selenomonadales > Selenomonadaceae > Quinella. Next base: position 168 of record JAFUTM010000231.1, on the reverse strand, counting down.
GGTGACGGCAACGCGGCTACTCGTATCATTGACGCACTCCTTTGGCATTACCACTTTACAGACAATCCACCAGAAGAGTTTGCCATAAACTAAAACAATCTGTTACATAAAAATAAATCCTTTGAGGCGTTCGTTTTAACTCAAAGGATTTTTTATTGCGGTCTTTTT
>JAFUTM010000023.1 GCA_017484235.1 Selenomonadaceae bacterium | reverse complement strand
TGTGCATTGTCAATCGCCAATGAATCAACATCTTTATCTCTAAGCCAATAATAGCGATCCTTAAGTTGTGTTGTCGATTCTTTCAGGAATCTTAATTGCTCTATTTTTTCTGTTATACCTTCAATATATATCCTTCCTATATTATAATGATTATAAATAAAATAGTCGCGGTATACATCATCTGAATTGTTTTTAAAATATGATTTGGAACAAGAATGTCGATTGCCTCGCCCATATATGCGCGAAAAGACATCTTGCCAAAATATGAATTAAAGCCGCCCAGCCTTATATTCAGCGCACCAGCGACCGTTGATTCAGCATAACCGCCATTTGGACTTGGATGCTTGTCAGCGTCGCGTCTCATCATTGCAATTGCATTTTTATAGTCTAAATGTAAAATAATTGCTGTGACGATGAATAACATTGCCGTCAGCCGCGCAGGTATATAATTTAAAATATCATCAAGTCTTGCGGCAGCGCGTCCGAAGTAAAGATATTTATCATTTTTATATCCAATCATCGAGTCCATTGTGTTGGCTGCCCTATACACTATTGCTAATGGCAGACCGCCTATCATAAAGAAGAAGATTGGCGATATTATGCCGTCAACTGTATTTTCGGCAATCGTTTCAACCGTTGCACGAACTATTTCCGGCTCAGTTAGTTTATCCGTGTCACGTCCAACGATCCAGCCGACCTTGCGCCGTGCCTCGTTTATGTCACCTTTAATTAATAGATTATATATTTCCTTACCGGCCTCAGCAAGTGATTTTGGCGAAATCATAAAACTTAAAATGAACGCTTCAATAAAAATAGAAATCAATGTCCAATCTATTAACTCAGTCAATTTAAGAATGCCAACGCTAACTGCGAACGTCGCGCCGATTACAATTAAAACTAAAATCAGACCTTTGGCGAATTTAATTTTATTGTTGTCCGACGGATCGTATAGTATCGACTCAGTAAATGATATGAGGTTGCCTATCAATACGACTGGGTGGAGTTTAGTTCGCGGATCGCCTATCAGCGTATCAATTAAAAATGCAATGATTAATGTTATCATAGATTTAATAAAAAACGGCGCACCGTAAAATAAATGCGCCAAAATTCTCCTTATTTATATTACTTAATTATTTATTACGCTTTTTAGATTTGATACAAGCTTCCATAGCCGCTTTGTTTGCAAGGACTGTCTCATTTCTATCGTTAATTTCACTGGCAACTTGAAAATCAGCATATGCTTCGATATATTTTTTCTGCCTAAAATGAGCAATACCTATCTCATTCATTGCGTTAGGACTGCGATCCTCAATTTCAAGTACGCGACGGAAATCAGCAATTGCGTCATTATAACTGCCCTTCGTCAATTTTAAATGTCCGCGATTATATAAAGCCCAGATATTTGAACTGTCCAATTCAATCAATCTGTCATAGACCTTAATAGCCGCGTCAACTTTATTGAGCTTGTGGAGAGTCACAGCTAAATTATAAAATGCAACTACTGAATTTGGATTGCGAAGTGTCGCGGACTCAAAATCGTCTTTAGCGTTGTAGTAATCTTCACGTGCAAAGTAAATCATACCACGATAGATGAACATTTCTTCCGTCGGTGTAGAATTACTTATATTTAAGCTGGCTTCTCGCAAAGCTTCATTAGAAGCGTCCGGCACACGTGCCTGCTGCCAAAGATCAAGGATTTCTTCGCCATAGTGATTGCCAGGAACTGCCCATTTGCCATTAAGTCCAGTCCAATGAGTGATCTTGCCAAAAATTTCTGGGTGAAGGTTTTTGACTAACATATAACGAGGATCGACGAGTGCGACTTTCGGCAAAGTCGGAAGTGTATACGCTAAAAGGTGTTGAATATGAGCACGTACACCAATTCTCGGAGTTTCAAATGACAATGCTGGTTCGTGATTTCCAGTCGCTCCAAGTCCGCAGTAATTATTTTGCGCCG